>VBAB01000813.1 GCA_005888525.1 Alphaproteobacteria bacterium | reverse complement strand
TCCGGGAGGGGTGCTACGCCTCCCTTCCGTTCGGCGCAATTCTTTCCGCGGGCGACGTTCCTTGCTATCATGGGTCGTCCGCAAGCTTGAGCGAGGGTGCCTTGGACAGCCGCTTGGGACTACCGGTCAATACCCTGCTCGACGGCAGCTACCGCATCGAGCGCATGGTGGGGTCTGGCGGCTTCGGCATCACCTACGAGGCCGAGGACATCAATCTCGCCACCAAGGTCGCCATCAAGGAGTACTACCCCTTCGATTTCGGCGACCGCGACTCCACCATGAGCGTGGTGCCGAAGTCCGACAGGCAC
>VBAB01000812.1 GCA_005888525.1 Alphaproteobacteria bacterium | reverse complement strand
CGTCGCCCCGCTGCTCGACGCGCTGCAGATGATGCACGGCGAAAACTTCCTGCACCGCGACATCGCCCCCGACAACATCATCGTGCGCGCCGACGGCACGCCGGTGCTGCTCGACTTCGGCGCCGCGCGGCGGGCGGTCGCCGAGATGACCCGCACCATGACGGGCATCGTCAAGGCCGGCTACTCGCCGCACGAGCAATACTCCTCCGACAGCCGCCTGCAGGGCCCCTGGTCGGACCTGTATGCGCTGGGCGGCGCGCTCTACCGCGCCGTCACCGGGCAGGCTCCCGAGGAAGCCACGCTGCGCGTCGATCAAGACCATGTGGTGCCGGCTGCCAAGGCGGCAAAAGGCACCTACCGGCCGGGTTTCCTGTCGTCCATCGACGCCTGCCTCAAAGTGCGGCACTCCGAGCGGCCTCGGTCCGTGGCGCAGCTGCGGCCCATGATGCTCGGCGAGGCGGCGCAATCGAGAAGCGAACCGGCGCGATCCAAGCCGCGCAGCACCCCGGGCGGTGCGCCGCCGACCAGGAAGCTGACAACTCCGAGCCGCCCGCTCGCGGGACGGTCGCTCGCCATCGCCGCCGCAGTCGTCGCCGTGCTCGGTGGTTCTTACGGCGGGTTCGAGTACATGCGCTGGCAACCCGCCGGCCCCGGGGCTGCAGGCGGCGAGGTCAAGCGCGTGGCCGAATCCGAAGCGCGCCGCAAGGCGGTGGCAGAAGCCGCGCAGCGCCAGGCCGAGGTCGATGCAGAGCGGCGTCGCCAGGAGGAGGCGGCGACGTCCGCCCAGCGCCAAGCGAGCCTCGACGCGGAGCGGCAGCGCCAGGAGGCGGCGGAAGCCGCCCAGCGCCGAGCCGATGACGCCGAGCGGCTGCGCAGACAGGAGATGGATCGCATCGCCGCCGAGGAGGCCGCGCGCCGCGAGGCTGCCGCGCAAGAGGAGAGGCGCCAGGCGGACGAGCGCGTGCGCATCGCCTCGCTTGCGCTCAATGCGGATGAGCGCGTCGCGTTCGTCAAGCGCGTCCAGACGGTGCTCAAGCAGGGTCGCTGCTACGAGGGCGCCATCAACGGGCGCGCTGGCGAGACACAAGACGAGGTGGACCGTTTCGTCGCCACCACCAGCAAGAAGGGCAGGTCGAGGCCTACCCACATCGAGCTCGCCAAGGCCACGGCCAGCGATTTCGAGGCCTGGCTGCGCGATGCCGCCGAGGTCACGGGCGATGTGTGCGCTCCCAAGCCCAAGCCGCCGAAGCCGGAGGTTGCAAAGCCGGCGCGGCATGAGCCCGTCAGGCAGGCGCGGCAGCGCGAGGAAGCTCCCCGCGCGCGGCCTGAGCGGCGCGAAGCACGCGAGCCGTCGAGCTCGGGTGGTGGCGGCAGCAAGGGAGTCTGCTTTGGCGCCGGCCGCGCCGAGATCGTCGCCTGCAAGTAGGTTGCGGCACTAGCGGCGCGTCCCGCGGGTCCGCCTCGCCGCGGGCCCGCAAGCCTTAGTGTAGCCCAGCCGGCCGCCTCCCATTATGCTGCCCCCGAACTCGGCTGGCGCAGTCCAGCGCTGGGGGCCAGGGAGCCATGACGCCGCTTCTCGACGACGCCCGACGCCGCGCGCACAAGACGCGCAATCAGCTGCATTCCGTCCTGCTGGTGGGCGGACTGGGCCTCCTCACCGCCTTCTCGGCGTGGCTGCTGTGGTCCTGGACCGGCGTGCTGGTGACGCTGGTGTGGATCGCCGCGCTCTACGTCTTCGCCCCGCGCCTGCCGCCCCAGATGATCATGCGCATGTACCGGGCGCAGCGCATCGACCCGCAGCACGGCG
>VBAB01000827.1:1594-4310 GCA_005888525.1 Alphaproteobacteria bacterium | reverse complement strand
TCACCGTCTCGGTGTCGGCTGAATGCTTGAGGAACTCGAGGGCGGAGCTGGCGCTCGTGGTGAGCAGCAGGGCGGCCGCGCCGAGCAATCCGGCCAAGAGCCGGCGCGGCAGCGCGGAGTTGACAGCCGGCGCCCGACCGAGCCTGGCGAGCGAACGAGGGAAGCTGCGCATGACACATCTCCAAGATTAGAGGCCTATCGCGAGGCAACGCGGCGCTTGATGATGTTGCTGGGGTCGATGATCCGTTGTGTCTTCAGCTCCATGACGTGGATGCCCTTCATGAGCGCCTCGTCGTCGTTGACCAGCGTGATCGCCTCGTGCGGAGCCCTCAGCATCAGCGGGAGGAATGCGAGGTCTTCACCGATGGCGTGCAGGTAGCCGATGATGTTGTCCATGACGCGATGGGTGTCCTCGACGACCGTGCTCATGTCCTTCTTGTCGTAGGTCTTGGCGGGATCGAACTTGGCGCCGAACTGATGGAAGCCCAGGCGTGCGCCCGACATCATCACGCGCAGAGGTTTGCCCGTGGCAGCGTCGCGTCCGCCGAGGAACGCCAGCGCACAGGCGCTGTGGCAGCCGATCCCGCCCGTGAACACGAAGGTGGCGATCTTGGCGTCGTGAAAGAAGCGCCCGAGCTTCAGCCCTTCGGTGAGGAGGCCGCCGGGAGAATCGAGGATGACGGCCACTCGGCGGTCGGGCGGCAGCTTGGCCACCTCGGCCTGCAGCGCGAGAAGCTCGCCGCCGACGAACTGGCCGCCCAGCAGGAAGGCCGTCGTGTTCGGGCTGCCGATCTCGATGCGGGTGAGCGTGGCCGCCTGCACCGGTGCCGCGATGCAGGGAAGCACGATGGCCGAGGCGATTGCCAGTGCGGCAGCGCGACGCTTGAGCAGAGAGAAGGCGCGGCCGAGCACGGATGTTGCGGCAGCGTACGCGGCGGGACAGGAAGCTCTCATGACACGATCCTCACTGGGCGCCGTCGGTTGCTGTTGGCGGCGCCGTTGGATGCACGGTTCAGCCGCTGATCCAAGTCGACCTGTCGACCTGAGCCATGGACTTGGAGACCAGGGCCGACTGGAGACCCATCTGGGCCAGCTTGAAGTTCGGATCGATGGCCAGGGCCTGCTTGAACTCGGCAATGGCCCGGTCGATCTCGCCATCGGCGATGTAGATCTGGGCGCGGAAGGTCATCGCCCGGGCGCTCTTGGGATTGACCGAGAGGGCGCGGGAGAGGTCGGCGAGAGCCAGGTCGCGATTGCCCATGGCCTTGTGAGCGAGCGCGCGGTTCTCGTAAGAGAAGCCGATCGCCGGGTTGATCGTGATCGAGCGTTCGAAGTCCTCCAGCGCTCCCGCCGGCTCGCCCTTCAACAGGCGAGCGAGACCGCGGAAGCTGAAGCTGCGCGCATCGTTGGCAGCCACGCGCACCAGGTGCTCGCCATCGGCCATGGCGGCGTCGAGCCGGCCCAGGTCCAGCAGCGCCGCGCACCTCAGGATATGGGCGTCGACGGAGCCGGGATTCAGCTCGATGGCGCGGTCGAGGTCGGCGGCGGCCTGCTCGAGCTCGCCCTTGCGAATGCGCACCTCGCCTCTGTAGAGGTACACCTTGGGGTTGTTGGCATCGATTGCAGCGATGCGGTTGAGCGCAGCCATGCTGCCGTCGATATCGCCTTTGCGGTACAGCGTCTCTGCGAGCGAGAACAGCTTGGCGACGTCGGTCTCCTGCGCGATGGGAACCGCACTGGGGGCTTTGGGCACGGGCTGAGCTTGCGGTGGGGGCGAGGCCGGCGCCGCCACCACGGCGGGCTTCGGGCCGGGGGCGGAGCTGACGCTGCCGCCGGCGTGCTTCAGGGCTTCGGCTGCCTGCTTTCTCTGCTGTGCGAAGGTATTGTTCGGCTGAATGGCCAGGATGCGGGCGTAGTCCGCGATCGCCAGGTCATAGTCGCCTTTGATCTGGTAGGCGTCGCCACGCTCCATGAGCGCGAAGACGAACTGCGGGTTGAGAGCGATCGCCCGATTGAGGTCGGGGAACGCGCGGTCGATTTCGCCCTTCATCCGGTACATGCGCCCGCGGGCGGCGTAGGGGAACGGGGCCGAAGGGTTGACCGTGATTGCCTTGTCGAGATCCTGCTTGGCGCGCTCGTAGTCGCCCATCGTCACGTAGACGTGGCCGCGGTTGGAAAGCGCGGTGGAGTGAGTCGGCTGGAGCTTCAGGGCTTCGGTAAGGTCGGTCACGGCGCGATCGTACCGGCTCGCCCGGATGTGCACCTCGCCCCTCACGGAAAGCGCAAACACGTTCTTTGCGTCGAGGTTGAGCGCGCGATTGAGATCGGTGATGGCCTTGTCGAGCTCATTCTTGCGCATGTATGCGACCGCGCGCAGGCTGAGGGCTGTCACTTGGTTGGCCTTGGTCTCGTCCTTCGACTGGACGACGCGCGAGCAGGCCTCGATGGCCCGTGCGGGGTCGGGGGCGCGGCAATCCTCCATGGTGTCGGCAAAGGCTGCGGCACTCGACATCAGCAGCGCCGTCAGAGCAACGAGCATGCGCATGGCACTCTCCCGGTTGGATGGGTGCGGTCGAATTCGGATCAACCGCGAATGCCGGGATTGTGATGAATTCCAGGCGTCTGCGCTGTTTCGCCGGATACAGAGATTTCGCCAATCTTCCCCTCGTCCGTTTTTTCACGCGGAGAGGGCTGAGCCTTCTTAAGCGTCAGCATT
>VBAB01000827.1:0-1580 GCA_005888525.1 Alphaproteobacteria bacterium | reverse complement strand
GCACGCATTCGACAGGGATGTTGCGTGCGCGGTTGAACCGGGGCAAAGACAGCATCGTGGTCGCAGTCGTCAGGGCGACGGATGGAAAGGCAGCAGGGATGACGCACTTGCAGGCAACGCGGCGGGGAATCGTGGTCTCGGCCCTATTCGGGGCTGGGCTGCTCGTGGCGGCCCCCGCCTCGGCCCAGCGCAAGGAGCCGCCGCCCTCGCGCGAGGCCGCGCAATTCTCCTTCGCGCCCATCGTCAAGAAGGCTGCACCCGCCGTCGTCAACGTCTACGTGCGCGCGCGCGTGCCCACGTTCGTGTCGCCCTTCGCCGACGACCCCCTGTTCCGCCGCTTCTTCGGCGAGCGCTTCGGCATGCCGCAGGAGCGCATCCAGAACTCGCTGGGCTCCGGCGTGATCGTTTCCCCCGAGGGGATCATCGTCACCAACACCCATGTCGTCAAGATCGGTGGGGCGGCCGAGATCCGCATCGCGCTCTCCGACCGTCGCGAGTTCGATGCCAAGGTCGTGCAGCAGGACGACAAGTCGGACATCACGGTGCTGCGGATCGAGGGCGGCGATGGCCGTTTCCCCTATCTGGAGTTCGAGAACTCCGACGCGATCGAGGTGGGCGACCAAGTGCTGGCGATCGGCAATCCGTTCGGCGTCGGCCAGACCGTGACCAGCGGCATCATCTCGGCGCTGGCCCGCACCGAGGTAGGGAACTCGGAGGCGCAGGTCTTCATCCAGACGGATGCCGCCATCAACCCCGGCAACTCCGGCGGCGCGCTGGTCGACATGGCGGGCAGGGTCGTCGGCATCAACACGGCGATCTTCTCACGCTCGGGCGGCTCGCACGGTGTGGGCTTTGCCATTCCCTCCAACATCGTCAAGCTGATCGTCGACAGCGCCGTGGCGGGCCGCAAGCTGGAGCGCCCCTGGCTCGGCGCCAAGCTCGACGCAGTGACGCGCGAGATGGCCGAGGCGATGGGCCTGGCCCGCGTCGCCGGCGCGATTGTCGCCAAGCTCTATGACAAGAGCCCCGCCGCGGAGGCCGGGATGCAGGCCGGCGACGTGATCGTCGCCGTGGACGGCCACGAGGTCGCCGATGCCCGGGCCGTGCAATACCGGCTGACCACCCGCGGTGTGGGCAACCGCTGCCGTCTCGATATCGTGCGCAAAGGTCGGCAGCTTGCGGTCGACGTGGTCCTGCGCGCGGCCCCGCAAGCCGGCAAGGACGACGTGCGCAATCTCTCGGGCGTGCACCCCTTCGACGGCGCGCGCGTCGCCAACATCCTCCCCGGGACGGCCGATGAGCTGGGGATCGAGGATCAAGAGGGCGTCGTCATCCTGCAGGTGCGGCCCGAGTCGAGGGCGGCCCGCATCGGCTTTCAAGCAGGCGACGTGATCCAGCAGGTGGGGCGCGTGAAGATCCAGACGGTGAGCGAGCTCGAAGCCGTGGTGAAGGAGCGCCAGCAGGTTTGGCAGATCGTCCTCAAGCGCGGCAATCAGACCATGCGGCTGCAGCTGGCAGGCTAGCCCGTCCGCGGGGTCAGACCCTTCTCCACCGCCGGCGATCTGGGTTGGATTCAGTGC
>VBAB01000826.1 GCA_005888525.1 Alphaproteobacteria bacterium | reverse complement strand
CACTGGGGCGTGCTGCAGAAGATCGTCTACGCCATCGGCTGGGTGCTGCAGCGCTCGCTCGGCGTCACCGGCCCGGTCGGCACGTCCGCCGCAGCCAACGTGTTCGTCGGCATGGTGGAGGCGCCGCTGCTGGTGCGACCCTATCTCGCCACCATGAGCCGCGGCGGGCTGTTCGCCACCATGACGGTCGGCATGGCGGGCGTGGCCGGCACGGTGCTGGCGCTCTACGCCACCATCCTGGAGCCCCTGCTGCCGGGTGCGGCGGGGCATCTGATCGTGGCCTCCGTCATCAGCGTGCCAGCCGGGCTGATGCTCGCGGAGCTGATGGTGCCGGACCCCGCGCCTCCTCCGGGCGATACGGAGCCGGCCGCCGATATCGTCATCGACGACCCGCCCCACTCCAGCATGGACGCCATTGCGCAAGGCACACGCGAGGGCATCGAGCTGCTGGTCAACGTGACGGCCATGCTGGTCGTGGTGGTGGCGCTGGTGGCTTTGGCCAACCAGCTGGTCGGCTTCGTGACGGCGCCGTTCGGAGCGAAGCTCACCATCGAGGGGATGCTGGGCTGGCTGTTCGCGCCGCTGGCCTGGCTAATCGGCATTCCGTGGGAGGAGTGCGCCAAGGCCGGCACGCTGCTCGGCGTCAAGACCGTCCTCAACGAGCTGATCGCCTACCTGCAGCTCGGGCAGATCCCGGCCGGCGCGCTGTCGGAGCGCTCGCGCCTGATCCTCACCTATGCGCTGTGCGGCTTTGCCAACTTCGGCAGCCTCGGCATCATGATCGGCGGCATGGTGGCGATGGTGCCCGCGCGCCGCGCCGAGATCGTTGGCCTGGGCGCCAAAACGCTGATCTCGGGCACCCTCGCCACCATGATGACGGCGGCAGTCGTGGGCGCCTTGACGCCGGGGTAGCGGGAGCGCGGCATCATGCGCGTTGCCGCCTGCGCATCAAGACGAGCAGGACGGCGTCGATGACGAGCACCAACGCCGCGGCGACAATGAAGGAGGCCACCAGGCCGACCGCCGGCAGGCTGATGCCGACGGCGAGGAAGAAGGCGACGAACACCAGCAGCGAGAGCGTGAGGCCGCGCAGCATATGGCGCACGGCGTCGAGCCCCCATTGCCGATGCGTGAAGGTGCCGATCACCGTCACCATCGCAGGATAGGTCGAAACGATGCCCGACAGACGCGCACCGAGCACGTCCGCCGAAAGCATGATGATGGCGACCAGGGCGAAGGCTGTCAGCATGCGGGCCGGAATGTCCCACCAGGGCAACTTGGCCGGGACGGCTGCAGCACGCGGGCGCGGCAGCAGCAGATAGGCAACGCCAAGGCTGGCGACCGCCGAAACCGCGGCAGCTGGAAGCGTAAGTGCGACATCCTGGATCGCCCAGGCGCTGGCGCCGAACGCGGCGGCGGCGACAGCGAGGCTTGCCGACCAGCGCGCGAAGGTGGACACGGCCCCATATGCCACCATGAAGGCGGCAACGCAGACGACACCCAGCTCTATTCCGGCGCAGGCCCCGACCGCGAACTCCTCACCCTTGTCGAGGGCCAGGAAGAACAACACGGGGCCGGTCATCCACGGCATGCCCAGCAGCAGTCCACCGATTGTGGGACCCCACCAGCGCGCAGCCAGCGACATGGCAGCCACGAGGAAGGGCGGCACCGCGATCTTGAGGAGGAACGCCATCGGGAGGGAGAGAACGTAGGCCCGAAGCATGAATTCCGACCTGCTCATCGAGTTGGAGCGAGGTTCACGTTCCCCAAGGGAAGCTCCAGTGCCTCCATCAGGAACGATTTCGCTCTAGCAATCTTTCTTGAGGGCAAGCAGCCTTGAGACCAGTACCGTAGGTGTCCAACGGCTCGCAACGTCGGCCCCGCGACCCCGAGAAGTCTGAGCCAGCTGTTCCCTCCGGCACTGAGACTTATCTGCAGGCGCGCGACAAGAGCATGCGGGCGGCGCCTCACGGATGCCACGGTGATGGCGCAACCTGCTGATGCAGATGGTCATTTTGAGCACTGTCGTGCGCGCAAGAGGTTGCCATGGCGACGCCGAGAACAAGAATAGAGCTGCGGCGGGGGAGCGACCTCGCGCTCATCGTGAGCGCGATCGAGGGTGCGTGTCCCGCAGTTCCCGCCGATGCAAT
>VBAB01000825.1 GCA_005888525.1 Alphaproteobacteria bacterium | reverse complement strand
CTGCGTCACGTTGTGGCGGCGCAGCAGGTCATAGACCTGGTCCTGCCAGCCGGCGGTCTTGCCCTTTGCGGTCCCCTCGGCAACGGCGGCGCTCATGTCTCCTCCCAGCCCTTTCCCCAAGCGGCCCATTCTTATGCTATCCGTGCAATGGACCCATCCGCGCTGCATATCCTATCGCATTCGCCCACGCGGCAAGGTATTTTCGAAGGGCAGCCCCGCAGGCAAAGCCGGGATCGACGCCGGTCCGCCGCAGCTCCAGAGGAGACGCACCCCATGTCCGAACCCCTGACCCGTTCGCTCGGCAGCTTCGTGTCCCGCCTGCGCCTGGCCGACATCCCCGCCGACGCACTCTCCGTGGTGCACACCGGCTTTGCCGACTGCGTCGGCACCCTGATCGCGGGCAGCATCGAGGACCCACCCAGGATCTTGCAGAAGGCCCTGGCTCCTCCCCCTGGTGACGCGACCCTCTACCTGGTCGGGCCGCGCGCTCCGGCGCCCGAGGCCGCCTGGATCAACGGCACCGCCGCCCACGCGCTGGACTACGACGACGTGGCGCTGCGCGGCCACCCCAGCACCGTGCTGGTGCCGGCCATCCTGGCCGAAGGAGAGTCGCTGGGCGCAACGGGCGCGCAGCTCGCCACCGCTTATGTCGCGGGCTACGAGGTGTGGGCCGACTTGCAGCGCCGCGAACCGGCGCAGCACCACGAGAAGGGCTGGCACCCCACGGGCATCTTCGGCGCCATCGCCGCCGCGGCGGCCTGCGCCTCCCTGCGCGGCCTCGATGCGGAGAAGGCCACCCAGGCGATCGCCCTCGGCGCCTCCCAGAGCGCGGGCCTGGTCGCCAACTTCGGCACCATGACGAAGCCCTTCCATGCCGGCCGGGCGGCGCACGCGGGCGTCATCTCGGCGCGCCTGGCCGAGGCCGGCTTCACCTCGTCTCCCGACGCGCTGGAGCATCCGCTGGGCTTCCTCGCCGCCACGTCCCCCAGGGGCGAAGTCGACCGCACCTCGCCCACGCAGGCGGGGCGCGACTGGAACATTCTCACGTTGGGGCTCAGCGTGAAGAAGTACCCGCTGTGCTACTGCACGCACCGGGCGATCGACGGCGCGCTCGACTTGCTGCGCGAACAGAAGGTCGGCGCCGACAACGTGAAATCGATCACCGTCTCGACCAGCCGGCGCAACGCCACCATCCTGCGCAACAGCCGCCCGAAGACCGGGCTGGAGGCCAAGTTCTCCATGCAGTTCGCCATGGCGAGCTCGATCGTGGCGAACCGCGTGGGCCTGAGGGAGCTCACCGACGAGTTCGTGCTGCGTAAGGACGTCCAGACGCTGATCCCGAGGGTGACGGTGGCGCCGGACGATCGCGTGGACCCCAAGCGGACCGGCAACGCGCCCTACGACCTCGTGGTGATCGAGACCACGGACGGCCGCAAGCTCGAAAGCGCGCGCGTGGTCGACGAGCGCGGGTCGCCGCAGCTGCCGCTATCGCGCGAGGAGCTGTGGGCCAAGTTCAAGGACTGCTTCGCCGCCGGCAACCCCAAGCTCGACGCCCAGCCGATCTTCGACGGGCTGATGTCGCTCGAGCGCCAGGCGGGCGTCGCCACCCTCACCGGCCTGCGCCAGGCGGCTTGAGATCCACTAGTGCCGACAGAGTTCCCCTCCCGTCGTGTCGAAGACACGCCTTCGGCATGATGACGGGGAGGGGTTAGCGGTGGGGTGAAACACACCCATTACGGAGTATTTGGCTACCCCCACCCCCGACCCCTCCCCGCAAGGGGGAGGGGAGCGCTCTCGGCGATCGGGAGCGAGCGACTGCCGTCTATTTCACACATTCGGCGAAGAGGTAGATGCCCTCTTCCTCCAAGAAGATGCGCGAGCAGGGCTTGGCGAACTTCGAGGCGAGGAACAGCTGGTTCATGGCCGCTTCGTCGCGATGCGTCAGGCGCCAGTCCAGCACGTGGTCCATCAGGCCCCGGCTGGGGTTACGCGGGTGGAAGTTGCCCAGAATCGCACGGCCGCCGGGGCGAAGCTCGTCGTAGACCCAGTTGATGAGCGTGACGGCCATCTCGTCGCTGAAGTAGTCCGTCAGATTCAAGCTGTAGATCAGGTCCTGCGGCGCCAGGTCCAGCTCCTGGCGACCGGTGGCGAAATAGATCAGGTTGCCGTGGTGAGTCTGCAGCTGGTTGCCCAGTTTCTGGGCCTTCGCGCGCGCCGCGACATGGGACAGGGCTTCTCGGTCGGTGTCGATGCAGCTGACCTGCAGGCGGTCTCTGTCCGCGGCCT
>VBAB01000824.1:3002-5672 GCA_005888525.1 Alphaproteobacteria bacterium | reverse complement strand
GCTGCTCGCGGCAGTGGCCGGCGGCATCGGCTCCGTGCCCGGCGCGTTCCTCGGCGGCATCCTGCTCGGCTGCACGGAGGCCCTGTGGTCGGCGCTGTTCCCGATCGAGTTCCGGGATCTGGCGATCTTCACCCTGCTCGTGGTGCTGCTGGTCGTGCGGCCAAGCGGCCTGTTCGGCTTCACCGAGCCGCTGCCACGCAAGTTGTGATAGCGCCATCTCCCTCTCCCCGTTTTCACGGGGAGAGGGTCGGGGTGAGGGGCAGCTACGAATGCCGGAGCAAGCGGCCGCCCCTCACCCTAACCCTCTCCCCATTCTGAAGAAGAATGGGGAGAGGGGACGTTCACGCCACCGGGATGGCGCGCTGATTGTACATCAGCTTGCGGATGCGGGCCTGTTCCTCGGGGGGCAGCTTGGTGACGTCGGTTGAAAGGTTAGCGCCGACGGCCATGCCCTTCTGCACGGCGGGCCGCTTGGCGATCTCCTCGGCCCAGCGCTTGACGTACTTGAACTCCTCGAGGTCCTGGCCCTGCACCTTGTGGTTGATGGTCCACGGGTAGCAGATCATGTCGGCGATCGTGTACTCCTTGCCGGCGAGCCAGGGGCGGCCGGCGAGGCGGTTGTTGAGAACGCCGTAGAGGCGGTTGGCCTCGTCGGTGAAGCGGTTGACGGCGTATTTCTGATCACCCTCGCGATCGCCGAGACGGCGGAAGTGGCCGGCTTCCCCGAGCTTCGGGCCTTGGTTGGCCATCTGCCACATCACCCACTCGGTGACCGCGTACTTGGTGCGCGTATCTTGCGGCCAGAACTTGCCGACCTTCTCGGCGATGTACATCATGATGGCGCCGGACTCGAACACGCTGATCGGGGCGCCGCCGTCTTTCGGCTTGTGGTCCACCATGACAGGCATGCGGTGATTGGGGTTCATCTCGAGGAAGTCCTTGTTGAACTGGTCACCCTTCTGGATGTTCACGGGGGTGATCTTGTATTCCAGGCCGCACTCCTCGAGCAGGATGGTGACCTTCTTGCCGTTGGGCGTCGGCCAGTAGAAAATCTCGTACATGGGAACTCTCCTCCTAGGGGCAGGCCGACAGGCTACTGCAATCGAGGAGCGGTCGCGAGAGCTACCGACGTGGCGCCCATCACTATGGCGCGAGCACCAACCCAAGACCTCCGCCATCGTCCCGAGCCTGTCGAAGGACGAAGCCTACGAGTTCGGCACCAATTGCCGAGCATGCCCATTCGGGTGCGTGCGCGCGGGTCAGGCTGCGAGGGCCGACTCGAAGTCCCTCTTGCCCAGCTGCTCCACCAGCGCGCGCTCGAACTCGAGGAGATTGAAGCCCAAGTCGGCGTTGAGGCGCATGCGCGCTGCCACCTGCACGGCGGGGTCGATCAGATTGTAGCCCGTGCGCATCAGCAGCTCGCGCAGGCGCCGGGAGCTGAACACCTTGATGAGGCAACGGAAGCGCACCAGCGCCGCCACGCGTTCGGCGGGATTGTCGCCCATCGCGTCCCACAGGGCGCCGTCGACCTCGCGCAGCTCGGCCTCGGAGATGCCGCGCAGCATGGCGAGCCCACGCCCGGTGTCGACCATGTGCTGCATGGCAAGAGCGAGCGTCCTCGGGTCGACCAGGGTTACGTCGCTGAGGTTCAGGATGTTGCTCTGGATGGGCATGGTGGCCTCGCCTCCCTCGATTCCATTGATGCGACGATAAGAGGGAGGGCATCGCCGCGCTGTTCCCAAGGGAACGAGGTCGCGGAGGTGTCAGACCCGGAGGGTCTGACACCATCGGTCACCGTTTGATCTTGATGGCGGGGCGGAAAATCTCCACTGTTGCGAGAAGCAACACTCTGGAAGCAACGATAAGCTGGAGGTACGCCATGGGTGGAGACGGGCAGAGCGACAAGCCGCTCGTGCGCTTCGACGTCGAGGACAGCGTCGGCGTGATCACGATCGACAACCCTCCGGTGAACGCGTTGGCCCCCGGCGTGCGCGACGGGATCGTCGAGGCGGTCGAGAAGGGGGAGGCCGACGGCAGCGTCAAGGCCATGGTGCTGATCGGTGCCGGCCGCAGCTTCATTGCCGGCGCCGACATCCGCGCCTTCGGCAAGCCGCGCCCGACGCCCCGGCGAACCACCTACGACGCGCTCGATGGCAGCAAGAAGCCGGTCGTGGCTGCGATTCACGGCTATGCGCTCGGCGGCGGCCTGGAGATTGCGCAGGCCTGCCACTACCGCATCGCGGTTCCGACCGCCAAGGTCGGCCTGCCAGAAGTGCTGATCGGCATCCTGCCGGGAGGAGGCGGCACACAACGCCTTCCGCGTCTGATCGGGCCAAGGGCGGCATTGGACATGATCGTCACAGGACGGCATGTACCCGCCGAGGAGGCCCGGAAGCTCGGCGTTCTCGATGCCGTCGTACTGGGCGAGGACCTGCGCAAGGAAGCTATCACCTTTGCCAAACAGGTCGCCGACAAGCGGCCGCTGCCGCGCGTGCGCGATAGGGCCGACAAGCTCGCCGAGGCGAAAGCCGATCCCGGCATGTTCGAGGCCATGCGCAAATCGATTGCGCGCAAGGCCCGCAACCAAAAGGCGCCTTACGCCTGCATTGACTGCGTTGAAGCCTCCACGACCATGCCCTTCGACGAGGGCATCAAGTTCGAGCGGGCGAA
>VBAB01000824.1:0-2960 GCA_005888525.1 Alphaproteobacteria bacterium | reverse complement strand
CGCTATGCCTTCTTCGCCGAGCGCGAGGTCGCCAAGATCCCGGGGTTGCCGAAAGACCTGGTGCTGCCGGAGATCAGGACGGCGGCCGTGGTCGGCGCGGGCACCATGGGCGGTGGCATTACGATGAGCTTCGCCGACTTCGGTTTTCCCGTGAAGCTGCTCGATGCCTCGCCCGAGGTGCTGGCGAAGGGAATGCAGCGCATCCGCGACAACTATGCAGTCAGCGTGAAGCGCGGCAGCCTGGCGCAGGAGGAGATGGACAAGCGCCTGGCCCTGATCGAGCCGGTCGAGACCTACGAGGCGATCGCCGAATGCGACGTCGTCATCGAGGCGGTGTTCGAGCAGATGCCCGTGAAGAAAGAAGTGTTCGCCAAGCTCGATGCCGTCATGAAGCCGGGCGCGCTCCTCTATTCCAACACGTCGGCCCTGGACATCGACGAGATAGCCAACGTGACGAGGCGGCCCGAGGTCGTAGCGGGCACGCACTTCTTCGTCCCCGCCAACGTCATGAAGACATTCGAGGTGGTGAACGGCGCCAGGACCTCGCCGGCGACACTGGCCGCGGCCATGAAGCTCGGCCGCGACATCGGCAAGGTCAGCGCCTACGCCGGCAACTGCGACGGCTTCGTCGCCAACCGCAGCCGCATCCCCTTCAACCTCGAGCAGGGGCTGATGGTGGAGGAGGGCGCGCTGCCCGAGCAGGTCGACAAAGTGATGGTCGACTTCGGCTATCCCGTCGGGCCGTTCGCGGTCAACGACATGTCCGGTCTCGACATCAGCTACGACACGAGGAAGCGCCGTGCCGCCGCCGATCCCAACTATCGCGGACTGCCGATCACCGACCGGCTGGTGGAGATGGGGCGGTTGGGCCAAAAGACCGGCAAGGGCTGGTATCGCTACGAGAAGGGTGACCGCACGCCCATCGTCGACCCCGAGGTGCACGGCGTCATCAAGGAGGTGGCGGGCCAAATGGGCATCGAGCAGCGCACGTTCAGCGACGAGGAGATCCTGCGCCGGCTGCTGTTCTCCTCGGTCAACGAGGCGTGCAAGATCCTGGAGGAGGGCAAGGCGCTGCGCGCCAGCGACATCGACGTGATGTGGCTCAACGGCTTCGGCTTCCCGCGCTATCGCGGCGGCCTGATGTTCTGGGCCGACGGCATCGGCGCGCGCGAGGTCTACAACCAGATCGCGGCCTGGCACCAGCGCTACGGGGCGCGCTGGCGACCATCCAGGCTGCTGCAGGAGCTGGCCGAGCGGGGGGGCCTGCTGCGCGAGCTGAAAGGGCGGATGGCGAGGTAGCTGAATTCCCTCTCCCCACTCTTCAGTGGGGAGAGGGTTGGGGTGAGGGGCAGACGCTCGCGCCGGCGCTTGTAGCAGCTCCTCACCCCGACCCTCTCCCCGTGACGACGGGGAGAGGGAGAAGAGACAAGGAGAAACGCGATGAAGCTCGGCCTCAACCTCGGCTACTCCGGAGCCGCGCTCAATATCCCGGTGGAGCAGGTGCAGCGCGCCGAGGCGCTGGGCTACGATTCGGTGTGGACGGCGGAGGCCTATGGCTCTGATGCGGTGACGCCGCTGGCTTTCCTGGCCGGCAAGACGAGCCGCATCAAGCTCGGCACCGCCATCATGCAGCTGGCCGCGCGCACGCCCGCCAATGCCGCCATGTCGGCGGCTACGGTCGACGCGCTGGCCGGCGGCGGCCGCTTTATCGCCGGCATCGGTGTGTCGGGCCCGCAGATCGTGGAAGGCTGGTACGGCCAGCCCTGGGGCAAGCCCTATTGGCGCATCAAGGATTACGTGGCGATCATGCGCAAGGTCTTCCGCCGCGAGGGCCCCGTGGCGCACGCTGGGCCCGAGATCAGCCTGCCTTACACGGGCCCCGGCGCCATGGGCGTCGGCAAACCCTTGCAGTCGATCCTGCACATGAACCCCGACATTCCGATCTACCTCGGTACCGGCAACGAGGCGACGGTGAAGCTCACCGCCGAGATCGCCGACGGCTGGCTGCCACTGGGCTTCGTGCCGGGCTCGATGCCGGAATACGGCAAGGGCTTCGGCAATTTCGCCATCCAAGGCCAGGTGCACGTCGAGATCGACAGCGACGTCAAGGCAGCACTCGCCAGGCTGAAGCCCGAGGTGGCGCTGTATGTGGGCGGCATGGGCCACCGCGACAAGAACTTCCACAAGGACCTGATGGTCCGGCGCGGCTACAAGGCGGCGGCCGAGCGCATCCAGGAGCTCTATCTTGCGCACCGCAAGGAAGAGGCCGCGGCGGCGGTGCCCGACGAATGGGTCGATGCCAAGTCGCTGGTCGGTCCGCCCGAGCGCATCAAGGAGCGCTACCGCGCCTGGGCGGATAGCGGCCTGACCGGCCTTTCCATCCGCTTCCGCTCACCCAAACCCAAGGCCGAAGTCATCGAAGTGATGGCCGAGGCTGCCGGCCTCATCTCGTCTGCCCGGCTGCGGGCTTGATGTCACAACCCAAAGGCAAACACGCACGTGTCATCCCCTTGGTGCCTGTCACCGGGATCCAGCCATCCACAAACGCCGGAGCGGGCGGAGAGATGGATCCCGGGCACAAGGCCCGGGATGTCACGTTGGAGGTCGACGAACGGTTGAAGTTTCGCCATGCAAATCCAAGGAGCACGTAATGCCCAAGTTCCGCATTCTCACGCCCGCCGGCCTGTCGTTCAGCAACAGCGGCGGGGGTTACAGCTTCGAGATGGAGGCGCTGGAGGGGCTGGACGCGGAGATCTTCGAGTGCGCGGCGAACGAAGCGGCCTTCATCGGCGCGGCCAAGGATGCGGATGCCGTCTACGCCAAGGGTATGAAGTTCACGCGCGCGATGATCGGGGCGCTGGACAAGTGCAAGCTGATCGCGCTGGGCACGGTCGGCGTCGACTACGTCGAGGTCGCGGCCGCCACCGAGAAGGGCATTCCGGTGACGAATTGCCCCGACA
>VBAB01000823.1 GCA_005888525.1 Alphaproteobacteria bacterium | reverse complement strand
ATAACCCGCTCCTCAAAATGCCGCACGTGATCCTCTCCCCGCACAACGCGTCCGCATCCGCCCGCTTCGATCCCGGCCGCCGGCGCCGCGTCGGCCAGGAGCTGGCGCTGGTGCTCTCCGGGCGCTGGCCGATGTCGTGCGTCAACCCCACGGTGCTGCCGGCAAGCGGGCTGCGGCGCTGGCAACCGGTATCGATGGAGCGGGGACCGAATTCGTGAGAGGCGACATGGGGTCAGACCCTTGTGCTCCGCCGGCGGCCGAGCATACGTCGCCCTCCTAGGGTCTGACCCCGTTTCTCCGACCCCTTGCCGACTGGTCAATGCGCGTGATGGGCGCCGGCGAAGCGGTCGATGTGGTAGGGGGTCTTGGCGAGGCCGGGGCAGTAGGCATTGACGAGGCCTTGCAGGCGCTCGAACAGGGCCTTGTTGCCGGCGTTGGCGGCGGCGAGGCGTTCGCGCGCGGCCTCGGCCTTCTTTGCGAGCGAGGAGAGGTCAACAGCGACGGGCTTGAGGTTTTCCACCACCATTCGGCCCCCGACCATGACGGAATGCACGGCGCTGCCGTCCTCGGTGTGCACGAGCTGGTTGGTGGGGTCGTTGCAGGGGATCCAGTTGATGTGCGTGAGATCGAGGAAGACGAGGTCGGCCTTGTAGCCCTTGGCGATCCGGCCGATGCGGTCGCCGAAACCGAGTGCGCGGGCGCTGCCGGCGGTGGCGGCCTCGAGGATCTCCTCGCTGGCGAGCCAGCGGCCGGTGTCCGGTCCCTTGGCGTTGGAGCCGTAGGCGGCGACCCGCAGGGATTCGTACATGTTCTGGTTGTCGCAGCAGGCTGCGCCGTCGGTGCCGATGCCGACGTTGAGCTTCTTCTCCAGCATGGTCTTGACCGCGGCGATGCCGTTGCCGAGCAGCATGTTGCTGCCGGGGTTGTGCGCCACGGAGGCGCCGTGGTCGGCGAGGCGCGCGATGTCGTCGTCGTCGAGCCACACGCCATGGGCGGCGACGAAATCCGGGCCGAGCAGGCCCAGGTCCTGCAAGTGCGCG
>VBAB01000217.1 GCA_005888525.1 Alphaproteobacteria bacterium | reverse complement strand
CTTGGAGCGGTCTTTGAGCTGGACGTAGCCGTCCGGGAACATCACGCCGAGGTCGCCCGAGTGGAACCAGCCGCCCGCGAACGCCTCGTCGGTGGCAGCCGGGTTCTTCAGGTAGCCCTTCATGACGATGTTGCCGCGGAACATGACCTCGCCCAGGGTGGTGCCGTCGGCCGGCACCGGCGTCATGGTCTTGGGGTCCATCACGGCCAGGCCCTCCAGCGCCGGATTGCACACGCCCTGGCGCGCCTTGAGGGCCGCGCGCTCGGCAGGCTCGAGCGCATCCCACTCGCTGTGCCACTCGTTGACGACGGCGGGGCCGTACACCTCTGTCAGCCCGTAGACGTGCGTCACGTTGAACCCGGCCTTGGCCATGGCCGCCAGCACGGCCTCGGGCGGAGGGGCGGCGGCGGTCACGAACTCGACCTTGTGCGGCAGCGGCCGCTTTTCCTGCGTGGTGGCATTGAGCAGCGTCGACATGACGATCGGCGCGCCGCACAGGTGCGTCACCTTATGCTCGGCGATGGCGTCGAACACGGCCTTGGCGCGCACCCACCGGAGGCACACGTGCGTGCCGGCGACGACCGACAGCGTCCAGGGGAAGCACCAGCCGTTGCAGTGGAACATCGGCAGTGTCCACAGGTAGACGGGATGCCTGCCGAGGGAGGCCTGGATCACGTTGGCGTAGCACATCAGGTGCGCGCCGCGGTGGTGATAGACGACACCCTTGGGATTGCCTGTCGTGCCGGAGGTGTAGTTGAGCGCGATCGCCTCCCATTCGTCCTGCGGCGTGCGCCATGCAAAGCCCGCATCGCCGCCGGCGACGAAGGCCTCGTAGTCGAGGGCGGAGAGCGGCGTCCCGCTCTGCGGAAACTCGCTGTCCTGGTAGTCGACAATGAGCGGCTTCACGTTGGCTTGCGCCAGGGCATCGCGCATGACGGGTGCAAACTCGCGGTCGCAGATGACGACCTTGGTACCGGCATGATCGAGCTGGAAGGCGACGATACCCGCATCGAGCCGCGTATTGATCGCGTGCAGCACGCCGCCCGTCATCGGCACCCCATAATGGGCCTCGATCATGGGCGGAGTATTGGCGAGCATGACCGAGACGGTGTCGCCGACGCCGATGCCGCGTGCGGTCAGCGCCGAGGCGAGCCGGCGTGCGCGCGCGTAAAGCTCGGCGTACGTAAAGCGCTGCGCTCCATGGATGACAGCGGGGTGGTGCGGGTGCACGGCCGCGGCGCGCGCCAGGAACGGCAGCGGGCTGAGCGGCTGATAGTTGGCGGGGCGGCGGTGGAGGTGCTGCTCGTAAGGATTGCTGGACATGGCGGGATCATCAGTACTCGGGGTTGCTGGACTCAGGACATAAGCGCGCTCAGGCCCTCGCGGTAGGTCGGATAGGCGAGCTCGACGCCCAGATCGGCCTTGATGCGTGCATTGCTGACGCGCTTGCTTTCGGCCCAGAAGGTCGCCGCCATGCCCTTGATCCCCGCTTGCTCGAACGGAATCTCGGGAGGAATGGGCAGACCCAGCAGCTCCGCGGCATAGGCGACGACGTCCTGGGGCGGCGCCGGCTCATCGTCGCTGACGTTGTAGACGCTGTGGCCCGCGGCCTTGTCGATCGCCGCGACCAGCACGCGAGCGATGTCGTCAACGTGGATGCGGTTGAACACCTGGCCCGGCTTGACGACGCGCCGTGCGGTGCCGGCTTTCAGATTGTCGATGACGCTGCGCCCCGGCCCATAGATGCCGGACAGGCGGAAAATCTCCACCCGCCGGCCGCTCCCGCTGCCGAAGGCGAGCCACGCCTTCTCGGCCTGCACGCGGCGCAGGCTGCGCTCGGACGTCGGCCGCGTCGGGCTCCTCTCGTCGACCCATTGCCCCTGCCAATCGCCGTAGACGCCGACCGTGGACAGGTAGCCGACCCAGGCGAGCTCAGGCAGGGCCGCCAGATCGTCATGGAAATGGCGCAGCACCACGTCGCCTTCGAGGTCCGGCGGGACGCTGACGAGCAGGTGCGTGGTGCCGCCCAGCAGGTTGCTCACTTGCGCGGAGGCGCCGTCGCCCTGGAACGTGGCGAGCTTGGCACCCAGCGGTGGCGCGCCTTCGGCGAGACTGGTCCTGGTGCCGGCGAGCGCAGCTGTGCGGGCGCTCAGGCGACGCGCCAGCGCCTCGGCCGTGTACCCGAAGCCGAAGCAGAACAGCCGCATCAGCGGACCTCCGCACCCCATTCGGCGCGCACGTCGGCATCCGTCTCGCTGCTCGCGCGTTGCGCCTCGAGGCGCGCTGAATACTCCGGAGCGGCCAGCCGACGCAGGGCCCACACGGCCATGGCCCGCACCAGCGGGGAGGGATCGTCGAGCAGGCGTTCGACAATGGGGAGCAGGCGCGTATCGCCCGAGTTGCCGGCGGCGATGAGCGCGTTGCGCACGACGCGGTCGCGCCCGGTGCGCTTCACGGGGGTGCCGGCGAAGCGTTGGCGGAAGGCGGCATCGTCGAGCGCCAGCAGCTCGGCGAGCGGTGGGGAATCCGTGCTCGGCAGCGCTTGCAGCTTGGTCAGGCGCGCGGTCTCGGCGAATTTGTTCCAAGGGCACACGGCCAGGCAGTCGTCGCAGCCGAACACGCGGTTGCCGATTGCGCCACGGAACTCCTGGGGGATGTGGCCCTTGTGCTCGATCGTCAGGTAGGCGATGCAGCGGCGCGCGTCGAGCTGATAGGGTGCTGGGAACGCCCTGGTCGGGCAGATGTCGAGGCAGCGGCTGCAGGTGCCGCAATGGTCGACCTCGGGCGCGTCCGGCTCCAGCTCCGCCGCGGTGAGAATGGCGCCGAGGAACAGCCACGAGCCGAACTCGCGCGACACCAGGTTGGTGTGCTTGCCCTGCCAGCCCAGCCCCGCCGCCTCGGCCAGCGGCTTTTCCATCAGCGGCGCCGTGTCGACGAAAATCTTGACGTCGGTGCCGCTGGCGCGCGCAAGGCTGCCGGCCACGCGCTTGAGGCCGGTGCGAACCACGTCGTGATAGTCCTTGCATTGCGCATAGCAGGAGATGGCGCCGCGGCCGGGCTCCGACAGGACTGCCAAGGGGTCACCAGCCGGCGCGTAGTTCATGCCCAGCATGACGATCGAGCGCGTCTCGGGCCACATGCTCACAGGATGCCGCCGGCGCTCGGCTGTCGTCGCCATCCATTCCATGTCGCCGTGCCGGCCCTCTTGCAGGAAATCGGCGAGCCGTTGGCCGGTCCTGGGGTCGATAGCACCGGGCGTGGTCACGCGCGCCGCGTCGAAGCCTGCAGAGCGCGCCTCGGCCAGTACGAGGTCTTTGAGGTTTGTTGTCATTGCCAAGCTTGCAGAGAGGGGCAGTAGGCAGTGGGCAATAGGCAGTAGAACAGGAGCAATTTCCTACTGCCCACTGCCTATTGCCTACTGCCCGGAACATAGCGATGCAGGCCCGCCACAACCAGCGCAGAATTGGTGAGTAGTGAGTGGTGAGATGGTGGTGAACATGGGAGGGAGTAGGGAATAGGGAGTGGGGAATAGGGAGTGGCGACCCAGCTCGCTCCATTACTACTCCCTACTCCCCAGTCCCTACTCCCCATCTGACCACTCACCATCTCACCACTCACGAGGAACTGCGGATGAACACCTGGCATGTGGTTCTGCTCGGGCTGCTCGAGGGGCTGACGGAGTTCATCCCCGTTTCCTCGACGGGCCACCTCCTGCTCGCCGGGTACTTCCTCGGCTTCAACTCGCCCGGCAAGACGTTCGAGGTGCTGATCCAGCTGGGCTCCATCCTCGCCATCCTCTCGGTCTATTCGGCCAAGCTGTTGCGGCTGCTGATAGACCTGCCGAGCGACCCGCGCTCGCGCCGCTTCGTGCTGGCCGTGCTGGTCGCCTTTCTGCCGGCGGCGGTGATTGGCGCCGGCGCGCACAAGTACATCAAGGAGTTTCTGTTCGAGTCGCCGACGCTGGTGTGCGTGACGCTGATCGTGGGCGGCGTCGTGCTGCTCGCCGTCGACAAGATGCGGTTCGAGCCGCGCTATCACGATGCCATGGACTTCTCGATCCCGATGGCGCTTGCCATCGGCTTCGCCCAGTGCCTGGCCATGATCCCCGGCGTATCGCGCTCGGGCTCGAGCATCGTCGGCGCGCTGCTGCTCGGCGCCGACAAGCGCTCGGCGACGGAGTTCTCGTTCTTCCTCGCCATGCCGACCATGGTGGGCGCCTTCGCCTACGACCTCTACAAGAACCACGCGGCCCTGACGGTCGACGACGTCCAGGGCATTGCGCTCGGCTTCGTGGTCGCCTTCATCTCAGGTGTGGTGGTCGTGCGCTATCTGCTGGATTTCGTCAGCAGCCACGGTTTCGCCCTGTTCGCCTGGTGGCGCATCCTGGTGGGCGGCATGGGGCTCGGCGCGCTGTTCGTGCTCGGTGCGGCATCTCCATAATCTGCCTGATCGGCCGCATTTGGTGCGTTTACTCTGCATCCCGGAAGAACGCGACGGGACAGGGCTTTCATCCCATGGTACAAGAGATCAGCGGGTCGCGGCTCGACGTGACCGCGGTCAATTTGGCCTGACGATCACGACCAGTCGCCGCCCCTCGGATGTATGCGTTCGGGAGGATCGGTCATGGCAAATACGGATATCATTCTGCCAACTGGCGCCACGCGTGAACTGCCTGCAGTTCGCTCCATTGGAGTGCGGGATCTCCGGGACGCCTTGGCGATGGGCCTGCAGGATTTCTGGGCCATGCCAACGCACGTCATTTTCCTGGGCCTGATTTATCCGGTCATCGGCCTCGTGCTGTTTCGGGCGATGTTTGGGTACGATCTCATTCCCCTCCTCTATCCTCTGGCCGCCGGTTTCCCGCTCGTAGGTCCCCTTGCCGCGATCGGCCTCTACGAGCTCAGCCGCCGCCGCGAGCTCGGATTGGACACGTCGTGGAAACATGCCGTCGACATCGTCCACTCACCGTCACTTCAGTCGATTGCCGCGCTCGGCTTTCTCCTGCTGGTGCTCGTGGGCGTTTGGCTGGCGGTTGCCCAGGCCATTTACGAGGCGAATTTCGGTTCCGATGAGCCCCTCAAGCTGATGGACTTCGTACAGCGGGTGCTCACCACCCCGGAAGGCTACAAGCTCATCATTGTCGGCAATGCCGTCGGCTTCCTCTTCGCGGCGCTCGCGTTCTGCCTCAGCGTGGTGTCTTTCCCGCTGCTGCTCGACCGCAACGTCGGCGTGTCGGTAGCCATCGCGACCTCGATCCGAGCGGTTCTCCATAATCCTGTCGCCATGACCTTGTGGGCGGTATTCGTCGCCGGCCTGCTGGTGATCGGCTCCCTCCCGTTTTTCCTGGGTCTGGCGATCGTCGTGCCGGTGTTGGGCCATTCCACGTGGCACCTCTACCGCAAACTCATCGAGCCCGACTCCAGTCCGCGTCCGGAGTATCAGCCGAAACCGAGGGGCCGACACTACGGCGCGGATTTCCCCGTCGCGCTGTTCATGCCCACATCGCCTGCTGAAAGAAAGCCGGCGGCGATGGAGTCAGCCGAGCCGGATCACAAGGCAGGCGATCGCAACCCGCAGACGATCGAGGAAGCGCGCGCCTTTGTCGGCCATGTCGAAGCTCTGTTCATGCCCTGGAACGTCGAGGCGCTGGTCGACGGCTTCACCGAGGACTGCGTGGTGCGGTTCGGCACGGTCCCCGAATTCAGGGGGCGCGAGGCGCTTCGACAATTCTTCCTCGCGCGCAGCGCACGGCAGAAGGGCTATCGCCTGAGAAAGCAATGTCGTGGGCTCATGAATGACGTCATGACCAACATCTGGGACGGAGAGTGGGAAGACGCCGGGACTGGACGGCGCATGAGAGGTTTCGGTGTGGAAGTGTGGACGATGCGCGACGGAAAGATCGCGATCTGGGAAGCGTCCTTCAATACCGGACCGGTCGATCAGCCGGCCGATGTCGCCAAGATGCTCGGTTAGGACGAGCCCGATTGAGTTGAGCGACGGGCCGTCACCGCACAGGCGATTGCCCCTTGTACCAATCGAGGATCTTCGCTCCATCCCACGCCACCACGCCGTCGTGGGCGAGGATGTCGGCGAAGGTGCGCTCGACGTGGCCGATACGGTGCGGCACGCCCGAGAGATAGGGGTGGCAGGAGATGGCCATGATCTTGGCGCGCTCGGCCGATTCCGCGTAGAGGCAGCGGAAGTGGTCCATGGCGCGCGCATGGAAGGCCTCCGAGGGGAGATGCTGCAGGTTCATCATGACGATGTCGTGCACCTCGAAGGTGTAGGGCAGCGCCACGATCGGTCCGTGCTTGGTCTTAAGCGTGACGGGGTCGTCGTCGAGCACATAGTCGCCGATGTATTCGATGCCCGCTTCGGCCAGGTGGTCGAGCGTGTCGAACGTCTGCGTCAGACCGGGGCCGAACCAGCCGCGCGGGCGCTTGCCTGAGAACCTCTCGATCACCGACATGGTCTTGGCGATGACGGCACGCTGATCGTCCAGCTTGTGCATGGGGATCTGCTCGTAGCTGTGCGCGTTGAGCTCCCAGCCGCTGTCCATGCAGGCTTGCGCCACCTGCGGGTAGGTCTCGCAGATCCGGGCGTTGATGGCGACGGTCGGCTTGGCGCCGACGCGCGCGTACATCTTGGCGATCCGCCAGAAGGCGACGCGCATGCCGTACTCGTGCCAGCTCCAGTTCGGCAAATCGGGAAGCTGCGGGGCGCTCTGCGGCGGGGTGATCACCATGCGGGCCATGGGGCGCGACAGATCCCAGTCCTCCAGCGACAGCACCGGCCACACCACCAGCCGGATGCCGTCCGGAAGGCGCAGCGGCGGACGCCGCTCTATGGGCGAGAAGGCGAGGCGTTCGCGTGGGTGCATGATACTGAGCTCCAACGTGGTGTCTGCCGCTGCCCCTCGCCCCATTCGATGAAGAATGGGGAAGAGGAGAAGAAGGGGCCTCAGCTGCCGGGTACGCCGTGGATGGCGGGGAAGAACAAGTCCTGCCACCGCGCGGGCCGCGTCTTGATGCTGCCGACGGTGGCCATGAAGTCGGCGTACTTCATGAGACTTTCGGGCGATGTGGTGTAGCGCACGTCCGGATCGTTGAGGATCTCCAGGACTTCGTCGAGCTTCAGCCCCTGCCCTTCCATGTCGAGGAAGGTTTGGGCGGCGGCGCGCTTGTCGGCGTTGATGAAGGCAATCGCCTCCTCCAGCGCCTTCAGGAAGGCGGCCGTCACCTTGGGATTGTCGTCGTGGAACTTGGCCCGCGTGTAGAGCATGGTGAAGGTGCTCGGGCCGCCCATGACGTCGTTGGAGGTCATGATCGTGCGCACGTCCGCGGCCTTGCGCTCGCGCTGGTGGAACGGCGGGGAGGCAAAATGAGCGCTGATATCGGCGCGGCCCGACATCAGGGCGATCAGCGCATCGGGATGGGTGAGCCCGACGGTGAACTTGTCGTAGTGCGCGTAGTCGGCCGCCCCGAAGTCCTTGATAGCCGCCATCTGCATGATGATGGCGGGAATGGAGACCTTCACCGCCGTGATGGCGATCTTGTCGGTGGGCGTGAGATCGCGGATCGATTTGAGGTGTGGCGCGCGCGTGTTGAGGTACATGGGGATCGAGGTCATCGCCGCCACGCCCTTGACGTCGGCGTTGCCACGGGTGCGGTCCCACAGCGTGAGGAAGGCCGGCGGGCCGGCAACGACGATGTCGGCCGAGCCCGAGAGCAGCAGGTCGTTGACGAGCGCGGGGCCGCCGAGCTTGAGCCAATCCACCTTGAGACTGTCGACGCCGCCGTCGCGCGCGTGGCGCTCGATCAGGCCCCTCTGCTCCATGACCAGGAGGGGCAGGAAGCCGACGCCTCCGGCGCCGCGCGGGATCTTGATCACGTCGGTCTCGGCATGAGCCAACGTCGGCCACAGCAGCACGGCGCCGCAGAGCAGGGCAAGGCATCGCCTCATCGTTTCCTCCCGTGCGCGGCACCGTTATCGCGGCGTGGTGCCGGTGCGCGCGGGGATTATGAGTTGCGCCGCCGCACAGTCAACCGATTCGCGGCACCTGCGCAGTCGGGACAGGGCGACGAGCAGGGCGCCAGAATGCTCTGCGGATGAGGATGGGGCTGGAATGCCCGCGGCTCTCATGCATTGATGGACGCAACGACGGCAGAGCAGATCGTCGCGGCCAGCCACGGAGGATCACATGCCCAAGCTTCCCGGTGCAGCTCATGCAGGCAAACCTCGTGGCCGGCGCGCCATCGCCGCCCTCGCGGCTGCCCTCGTCGCGACGAGCCTGGGCGCTGTTTGCGCTTTGGCTCAGAAATGGCCGGAGCGGAGCATCACACTCATCGTTCCGTTCGCGGCCGGAGGCGCGTCGGATGTTTCGTCTCGGATCATGGCCGATGTGATGTCGAAGCATCTCGGCCAGACCATCATCATCGAGAATTCCGCAGGCGCCGGCGGTGCAACCGGATCACTGCGCGGCAAGAATGCCCAGCCGGACGGGTACACGATCGGCTTCGGCCATATGGGCACCCATGCGGCTGCCGTAGCGACGAACCCGAAGCTGCCGTACGACCCCAGGACCGACTTCGACTATCTCGGCATCCACCTCGTGACCCCGCATATCATGATCGTGCGCAAGGACTTTCCGGCCGACACCCTGCAGGAGTTCGTTGCCTACGCGAGGGCGAAGGG
>VBAB01000811.1 GCA_005888525.1 Alphaproteobacteria bacterium | reverse complement strand
CAAAGCACATAGCTGCGGAAGCGCATCAGGGTCTCCTTGGCGCTTCTCAGGTTCTGCCGCTTCAGCTGCTCGGCCTCGGCCGCGTCGCCGCGGCGCATGGCGGCGAGCACGGCTTGGTGCTCGCGCAGCCCGACCTCGGCTCTCCCCGGCAGGATGATGATGCGGCGGATGATGACGTTGGTCTTCTCGTAGATGCTGTCGAGCATCTGGGCGACGACCACGTTGCGCGCGGCCTCGATGATGCGCTGCCGCAAGCGCTCGTAGCCGGTGATGAAGGCGTCGAAGTCTCCTTCGCGAACGTACTTTGCCATCGGTCCGCGGAAGTGGTCGACCAGGTCCTGCCACGACTCGGGCGGCATATTCTCGGTTGCAAGCCGGACACAAAGTCCCTCCAGCACCTCCCGGACGTCGTACAGCTGGAAGACGTGGGCGAAATCCAGCCGCATGACGACGGCGCCGCGGTTGGGAATCCGCTCGATGAGGCCACGGCTCTCGAGCGTGCCGAACACCTCGCGGATGCGCGTGCGCGGCACGCCGAACTCGTCGGCCAGATCATGCTCGCGCAGCTTGGAGCCGGGTGGGATCTCCTGGCGGGCGATGCGCTGGCGCAGCGTGTCCAGCACCTCAACGGCGGAGGGCCGAGCTCGCTGCGCGCCACGCCGATGGTCTGGCCGGGCCTTCGGCCTCTCGCGCAACCGCACGACCCTCTCCGGCATCACGCAAAATCCATTGTCGCTGCTGCTTTACACGGTAAGGAGGCATCTGCAATATTGTCAACAATCTTGTGAGCAATCTGCCAATCGCCGTTCCTACGCGGCTGGGAAACGAAGCGGGAGGGGCAAGTGGGCCATGCAGTACGCCGGCGCAAGAATGCCCTGGCGCTTTGGGACTACTTCGCGCATTCGCGGCTCGGCTATCGGGTGACCATCGGCGGGACGTGGCCGGTCTGATCGAATGAGAAGGCGCGCGTTACCTCGCGAGTTCACGCGAACGCCGACACCTCACCATCCCAGCGCGTAGGTCGATCGGCGCGGGTCGGCGCCGGCGTGATGCAGGCCGCTGACGGGATCGCTGTCGATCATGCAGATGGCGCCCGCTTTCCAAGTCCAGTCCGGCCACCACTGCACGTCGTGGCCGACGCTCGCGAGCCGATCGGCGAGCGTCTGCGGCAGGCGCGACTCCAGCATCAACCTCCCAGGCAGGATGCTGTGCGGCTCGAAGCTGTCGGGGAAGCTGTAGGTGGCAAAGCGTGGCGCCTCGATGGCGGCTTGCGGATCCATGCCGAACACGATCCGGTTGAGAAGCGTCTGCAGCATCGCCTGCGCCTGCACGTCGCCACCGGGCGTGCCAAAGGGAATGGCGCGGCCATCGGGGCCCAGAGCCAGCGCCGGGCTCGGCGTCAGCCGCGGCCGCTTGCCTGGTGCGACGGAACCCGGCAACGAGGGATCGGCCCACGACTGCGAGCCGCGCGAGGAGGCGCACAGCCCCGTGCCTGGGATCACCGGCGTACTGCTGGAAACGTCGCTCGGCGTCGCCGAGAACACGTTGCCGTGGCGATCCACCACGCACTCATAGGACGTGTCGAGCTGCGGCTGCGGGGATGTTGCGACAGGACCAGAAGCGCGAGCCACTCCCGACTTGGCGAGCCCCGGCGGCGGCATCTCCGGCCAGGCTGCATCGTCGCGCACGAG
>VBAB01000810.1 GCA_005888525.1 Alphaproteobacteria bacterium | reverse complement strand
TGGGTGGATCCCGGGCACAAGGCCCGGGATGACAGCACGACTATCGTCCCGGCGTTGGACTCTCACGGCCACCCACGCGTCAGATCTCGCGGACCACCTTCAGCACGTCGGCGCCGTAGCGCTTGAGTTTGCTCTGGCCGACGCCGCTGATCTTGGCCAACGCGTCCAGGCTGGCCGGGCGCTGGCGGGCGATGGCAGAGAGCGTGGCGTCATGGAAGATGACGTAGGGCGGCACGTGCTGCTCGGCGGCGCGGTCCCGGCGCCAGGCTCGGAGCGCATCGAACAGGGGCGCATCCGCGGGCTCGATGCCCAGACGCTCGCCGCTGTGGCGCTTGCCGCGCGTGCGGCCCGCACGGCCGCTCGCCTCCGCGCTGGCAGGCATCTGGCGCACCGAGACCCGCCGCTCGCCGCGATAGACGGACTTGACCTCGCCCGCCTCGCCGAGCCCGATCAGCGGCCGCCCGTCGTTGGGGTCCTCGCGCAGCAGTCCCTCGAACAGCAGCTGGTCGAGCAGGTCGCGCCAGCCGGCGGCGCTGAACTCGCGGCCGATGCCGTAGGTCGACATCGCAGCCTCCGAGCCCGACACGTCCTTGGTCTTGCCGAGCAGGTGATCGATGACGCGCCCGCGGCCCAGCCGGCCGCCCAGGCGGTGCACGGCCGAGAGCGCCTTCTGTGCGGCCTCGGTGGCATCGGCCGCTTCCGGCGGATTGAGGCAGAGATCGCACTGCCCGCAGGCGGTGACGCTGCTCTCGCCGAAATAGCGGCGCACGGCCGCCGGGCGGCAACTGGTGCCGTCGAGCATGGCGTAGAGCTGGCGCACCTTGCGCATCTGTGCGGCCTTGACGGAACCGTCCATGTCCCGGCTGTCGATGCGCCGCATCGCCCAGGCGAGGTCGGAGGAGGAGTAGAGCGTGATGCCCTCGGCGGGTGCGCCGTCACGCCCCGCGCGGCCGATTTCCTGCCAGTAGGCCTCGATCGCCGCCGGAGGATCGGCGTGGATGACGTAGCGCACATCGGGCTTGTCGACGCCCATGCCGAAGGCGATGGTGGCCACCATCACCGCCGCGTCGGCCTCGAGAAACTGCTCCAGCCGGTGCGCGCGCAGGTCCTTGTCGAGGCCCGCGTGGTAGGCGAGCGCCAGCACCCCGGTAGCCGCCAGCTTCTCCGCCAGCCGGTCGACGCCATTGCGCGAGCCCGCATAGATCACGCCGGAGCGGTTCGGCCGCTCGGCCACCAGCTCCAGCACGCGCCCGTGACCTTCGCCGCGCTTGCGCTCCGCCGACAAGGCGAGCTCCGGCCGCGCGAAGCTGTCGACGAACTCGCGGGCGTCCCCAAGCCGCAGCTCGGCGCGGATGTCCTCGCGGGTGCGCGCATCTGCCGTGGCCGTCACCGCTAGGCGCGGCACCTGGGGGAAGACCTCCGCCAGCCGGCCCAACATGCGATACTCGGGGCGGAAATCGTGGCCCCATTGGCTGACGCAGTGTGCCTCGTCGATCGCCACCAGGGAGAGCGGCAGGTGCGAAAGCTGCTCCAGCATGCTGGGCTGCATGAGGCCTTCGGGCGAAAGGTAGAGGAGATTCAACGACCCCTCGCCGATCTGCCGCCAGATGTCGGCGCGCAGGCTGGGCTCGGTGCTCGAGTCCAGCTTCTCGGCGGCCACCCCGGATTGCTGCAGGGCAGCCACCTGGTCGGCCATCAGCGCGATCAGCGGCGAGATGACCAAGCCGAGCCCCGGCCGCACGAGCGACGGTATCTGGTAGCATAGGCTCTTGCCGCCGCCGGTCGGCAGCACAGCGAGCGCGCTGCGCCCGGCCATCACTTCCCCGATCACTCCGGCCTGCAGGCCGCGAAAGTCCGAATGCCCGAACGTGCGCTGCAGGACAGCGCGCGCGGCATCGAGGAGCATCTCGGCTCTCGGGTCAGCGTACGAGGATAGAGAATCAGCGGCCACTCGTGCATCTTCCCTGCCCACGTCGTCCGGGGCAAGGCGTCCGGGCGCAGCGGGCATACGCAGTCAGGCGTTACGCCACTGATTTCCGCCGTCCATGTCGATAACGGTTCCCGACAGGTAGTGGACCTGCGGTGCACAAAGCATCGTTGCCAGGTTGGCAACTTCTTCGGCTGTCTTGATGCGGCCGAACGGCAGTTTGTCGGCACCAAGTGACTCTTGCCAACGGTTCTCGTCGCCAAAACGGGCCTTGGCGCGCGCTTTGGAGAGCGTCACGATGCGGTCCGTCATGGTGGCGGCCGGATTGATGCCGAACACCCGGACGTTGTAGCTGGGTGTCTCGGCTCCCAGCGCATTGGTGAACCCGATCAGCGCCGCATTGCCGGCGGCCCCGCAGATGTAGTCCGGACGTACGGCTCGCCCACCCATGCCGATGATATTGACGATGGTGCCCGACTTGCGCGCCTTCATCTTGGCAACG
>VBAB01000809.1 GCA_005888525.1 Alphaproteobacteria bacterium | reverse complement strand
TCGCGTCGCCCGCCGCTTGACCTCGACGAAGGCCAACCGGCGGCCGCGCACGGCGATGATGTCGATCTCGCCATAGGGCGTGCGGAAGCGCCGCGCCAGGATGCGGTGACCCCTCGCCAGCAGCGCCGCAGCAGCGAGCCATTCCGAGACACGCCCGCGCCGGTAGCGCCCGATCCGTTCAGGGTTGGCCGGCGTGTTGCGCATGACCCTCCGTCCGCAATCTAATGCGGCATCGCGACGACCTTCGGCAGCTTCGCCGTCACTTTCGGACAGACGATCCAATAAACATAACGCACCTGCAACGCCAGCCTGAACGGGCGAACCAATCGTCATCCCAGGCGGCGAGCGCCGCAGGCAGTGGCCTCGCGAGCTCATGAGAAATTCTCTGGCAGGCTAGAGAAACGATGCTTTGCGTGCAAGCCATTGAGCGACGCATGTACACGGCATCACCGGGGTCACATCCCCTAGCATGATCCGAGGAGGATGAAAAATGCTGCTGAGCTTTCGCCACGCGCCAGGGTTCGACGAGACCCATCACGCACTGGACCTCGCGGGTTGGTCCCCACAGGCAACCGGCTTCGCGTCCTCGCCAACAACGTCAAGGCTGCGGGCCATCTGGGACGCATTGCGCGAGGGAATTACGGCGCATCGCCACTATGAACAGCTGACCTCGAGGGGGATTTCTCACGACACTGCGATCAGACAGGCGCTCCGCATTTCGCATCCCGGAGTGAAGTCCGCTCCCTGCGGGCGCTCGCCTCAACATCATCACAAGAGCACGAGAGATGCAAACGAGCTATAGCCATGTGCGGCCGTGCATCGATGCCGCTTACGCAACACACCCGCTCTCGCGTCCACGCCAATCCACTGGAGGAGAGCTGTACGTTCGGGCCGGCGTGATCAAGACGTGGTTGCAGCGCAGCCGTCAACGCAGGGCCCTTGCCGAGCTCGATGATCGAATACTGTGCGATATCGGCGTCACCCGCTCACAAGCGCAGCGCGAAGCAGCGAAGCCGTTTTGGTCTGCAGGCAAGGCGTGAGGCACCCTATGGTAAAAGCGCCTCGGCCGCAGTTCGATCTGCCTGGCATTCCGACAGGAGGATGATGGGAATGCACCTACGTCTCGAGCTTGAGGAGGTTGATCAGGCGGCGCCAGGTCGAAGCCCCGCCACATATATCTACGCCGCCCGGGCGCTGCGCGACTTCGGTGACGGCTTCGTTGCCGTACTGCTGCCGGTCTACCTCACGGCGATCGGGCTGGGTCCATTCAAGGTTGGCATTGCTGCAACTTTGGCGCTGCTCGGGTCTGCATTGATGACGCTCGGCATCGGGCTCATCGGCGCGAGGGTCGATCAGCGCAAGCTGCTCATGGCAGCCTGCGGCCTGATGATTGCCACGGGGCTCGCATTCGCCGTCTCGAGCACCTACGCGGTCGTTCTGCTCGTCGCCTTCATGGGCACGATCAATCCCTCCTCCGGCAGCGTCAGCATCTTCGTTCCCCTGGAGCACGCGGTCCTTGCTCGCTCAGTTGCGGATACGGATCGCACGAAGATGTTTGCGCGCTACGGCCTGATCGGCGCGCTGGCCGCAGCGGTCGGCGCGCTTGCTTCCGCAAGTCCCGACGTGCTGGCGGCCATGGGCGTATCGCGCCTGGCCGCTCTGAAGGCCATGTTCGTTCTGTATGCAGTGCTCGGCGCGATCGGCGCCTGGATGTACGCGCGAATTCCCGCCGAGCCGGCCCCGGTGGAGAGCAAGCCCGTCGCCGCCCTCGGGCCATCGCGCGGCATCGTCTACAGGATGGCAGCCTTGTTCAGCATCGACGCGTTCGCTGGCGGGTTCGCCGTGCAGTCGCTCCTTGCACTGTGGCTCTTCAACAAATTCGGCATGTCACTCGCCGCCGCTGGAGTGTACTTCTTCTGGTCGGGCGTCCTCGCCGCGTTCTCTTTTCCCGTCGCGGCCTGGCTGTCGCGACGCATCGGCCTGGTGAACACAATGGTGTTCACGCATATCCCATCGAGTATCTGCCTAATCGTGGCGGCCGTGGCGCCGAGCCTCGAGGTCGCCCTGGCGCTGCTGCTGGTGCGCGCGGCGCTGTCGCAGATGGATGTGCCGACACGCTCCTCCTACGTGATGGCGGTCGTGACGCCACCCGAACGCCCGGCGGCAGCGAGCGTCACCTCCGTCCCGCGCAGCCTCGCAGCCGCGGCCAGCCCGGCGATGGCCGGCGCGCTGTTCGCGGCCGGCTTCGAGGCCTGGCCGTTCGTGATCTGTGGCGCCCTCAAGATCCTCTACGACTTCGCCCTGCTCTGGGCCTTCCGCCACATCAAGCCGCCCGAGGAACGGTGAGGCCGCCACGTCCCACCTGCAGCCGTCCTTCGACCCTCGGAACAAGTCCGAGGGTCGAACCACGACAATGCGTGCTTGGCCCGACCTTCCGCCGACTCAAGCGAGCCGTCACCCGCCCTTGCGCCGCGGCACGCCCAGGTCGTGGGCGACCGTGCGCGCCGCGTCGCTGAGGCTCATCTCGGCGAGCAACGGCTCGAGCCGGGCCGAAATCGCTTCGTCCGTCACCGGCGCCTCGCGTGGGGGGCCGACGAGGATCACCATCTCGCCCTTGGGTGCCGCGTCACCGGCCCATTGTGAGAGCTCGGCCGGCGTGCCGCGCCGCATCTCCTCGTGCAGCTTGGTGAGCTCCCGCGCCACCGCAGCCTCACGGTCGCCGAGCACGTCAGCGATATCGCCGAGGGTGTCGGCGAGGCGCGAGGGCGCCTCGAAGAAGACCAGCGTTGCCGGCACCGCCTTCAGCTCCTCGAGCCGCGTCTTCCGCGCGCTGCGCCTGGGCGGGAGGAAGCCAGCAAACAGAAAGGCGTCGGTCGCCAACCCCGCCGAGACGAGCGCCGCCAGCGGAGCGGAGGAGCCGGGGATGGCCGTTACCGGGAAACCCGCCTCGATCGCCTCGCGCACCAGCTTGTAGCCCGGATCGGAGATCAGGGGCGTCCCAGCGTCGCTGATGAGGCCCACGGACTTTCCCGCCGCCAGCTCGGCCAGCACGCGTGGCCGCTCGCGCGCCGCATTGTGCTCGTGATAGGGGCGGGTGGGCCGCGTGATGCAGAAATGAGCGAGCAGCGTGCGGCTGTGGCGCGTGTCCTCGCAATAGATCACGTCGACCTGGGCCAGCACCGCGATCGCGCGCAAGGTGATGTCGGCGAGGTTGCCGATGGGCGTTGCGACCACATAGAGGCCGGCAGGTAGCGGACCCGACTGGTGATTGCGCACGACCTCGGCGGCGCGATCGGCCGCGCCAGCGTGTGATTCGTGCAACTCCCGCTCCTGCGCCACGGTCGGCTCCCAACCGCCATCGTTGCATGGTTCCGCGACCCTTATGCGGCCGCAGAAGGGTGATTTACCAGCCGAAATCAACGGCGCGCTCGTGCATTTGCTCTGGCGCTGCCGGCGTTGGCGGGGTACCTACAGCCGAGCATTCACGGGTCGGGGGAGCGATGGCGCGCCGAGCAAGCGGACCCTGTTGGCTGCGGGCCATGAGTGGCGCGGCAGGCGGGCTGCTTTGCGGATTGATTGTCGCAGCCTGCTCGGCGAACGGGCCCAATCCCCTGGCGGCGAACGCGGCCCTTCCCTCGCCCTCCGAGCTGGCCCCGTCCGAAAAGAAGCAGCCGATCAAGGTGGCGCTGCTCGTGCCGCTTTCGGCGCAGGGGCAGTCGGGCGTCATCGGCAAGAGCCTCAAGCAGGCGGCCGAGTTGGCGCTGTTCGAGCGCGACAACCCGAGCCTGCAGCTCATCGTCAAGGACGACAAGGGCACGCCGGAGGGCGCAAAGGCGGCTGCCGAGGAGGCGGTCAAGGGCGGCGCCCAGTTGATTCTGGGGCCGCTGTTTGCGAAATCGGCAACCGCGGTCGCGCCCGTGGCGCGCCAGGCCAACGTGCCCGTCATCGCCTTCTCGACGGACCGCCAGGTTGCCGGCGGCGGCGTCTACCTCCTGAGCTTCCAGCCCGCGCCCGAGGTTACGCGCGTCGTCGCCTACGCCGCCCAGCAGGGCAAGCTCAAGTTCGCCGCACTGATCCCGGAGGACGCGTTCGGCAAGATCGCTGCCGCGGCCTTCACGGAGGCCGTGAGCCGCGCGGGCGGCACCGTCGTCGCACTGGAAACGTATCCATCCTCGCCCAACGGCGTGCTGGAGCCCATGCGCAAGATCAGTGCGGCAATCCAGGCTGCCGAGACCGAGGGGACGCCCGTCGATGCGCTGTTCCTGCCGGGCGGGCAGGAGAATCTGGAGCTGGTTGCGCGGCTGCTTCCGCAGTCCGAGATCGACACGGAGAAAATCAAGCTGATCGGCACCGGCGGCATGGATTATCCCAACGCCGGTCACGATGCGAGGCTGGTCGGGGCCTG
>VBAB01000808.1 GCA_005888525.1 Alphaproteobacteria bacterium | reverse complement strand
CGCGCCGGAGAGACCGAGGAGGACCTGGTGCTCGGCGCCTACTACGAGGCGCTGCGCGTCTACCAGATCAAGGACACGCGCGGGATCATGATCGATTTCAGGTCCAGCGACCCGAAGCTCGCCGCGGACGCGGCCAACAAGCTGGCAGAGCTTTACCGCGACGACCTTTCCCAGCGCACCGTGTCGGAGAGCGCGGATGCGCGCGCCAAGCTGGCACCCCAGATCAAGAAGCTGGCCGAGGAGGTGGCGGAGGCCGAGGCAGAGGTGACCCGCTTTCGCGGCCAGTCCAACATCTTCGATGGCGGACGCGACAAGACCGGCCTCAACGAGCAGCAGCTGGCGGAGCTGAACGGCGAGCTCACCAAAGTGGCCACGGTACGCGCCGAAACCGAGGCACGAGCCAGGGAGGCCCGCGAGATCGCCGCCCGGGGTGCGGGCGAGACATTGCCCGACGTGCAGAAGTCGCAGCTCGTGCCGCGCCTCGTGGAGCAGCGCGTGCGCGTCGAGCGGCAGATCGCCGAGCTGTCGGCGACGCTGTTGCCGGCGCACCCGCGCATGAAGCAGCTCAATGCCGACCTGGCAGGCCTCAACCGGCAGATCCGGACCGAGGTCGGCAAGATCGTCGACGGGCTAGAGCGTGAGGCAAGAGTCTCCGCCATGCGCGAGGAGGGCGTCCGGCGCAGCCTCGACGAGGCCAAGAAGCGCGTGATCAGCTCGGGCGGCGATGACGTGAAGGTGCGCGCGCTCGAGAGCCTCGCCAAGTCCAAGCGCGCCGAGTTCGAGCGACTGCAGACGCAGATGGAGGCCGCGCGCACGACCAGCGATGCCCGGACCGTGCCGGTGGAGGTGCAGATCGTCTCGCGCGCCAGGCCGTCGAGCGAGAAGGCTTGGCCGAAGGTGGGCATGATCACGCTGCTGGCGATGGTGGCAACGCTGCTGCTGGGACTGGCGTTCGTGGTGACGCGCGAGCTCTTCGGCATGGCGCGGCAGGCGCCTGCGACCGCAGCTCTCGCCCGATCGGATTCCGAATCCGCATCCCCCGGGGCACCGGCCGTGACCACGACGCGTACGATGCCGTCGGTTGCACGCCACCTCACTGCCAAGGCGAAAGGGAGAACCGGCTTTCGCACGCTGGTGATAGGCGAGCCCGGCAGCACCAATGCAGGCAGGGTGGCCATCGAACTGGCACGGCAGCTCGCGCGCGCGAAACAGCAAGTCATCCTGCTCGACTGGAGCCTCGATGGCGTCGGACTGGCGCCGGAGCTCGGCGTGTCGCCCACGCTCGGCATCACCGATGTGCTCTCGGGCCGCGCCTCCTTCGAGGACGTGATCGAGCGCCTGTCGCGCTCGGAGGGGCACGTCATCGCTGCCGGCTCGAGTGTCGCCGGCACGACAGCCGCCAAGGACAAGGATCGCGTCAACATGCTGCTCGACGCGCTCGACGATGCATACGATCACGTGGTCATCGCCGGCGGGCGAGAGGCGGTGCGTGACCTTTTCGCCACCATCGAGGGCCGCATCGATGCCGGCGTGGTCGTCGCAGATGGCGAAGGCGTCACGGCACCGGGCAGTTTCCTTGGTTTCAACGTTGCGGATCTCGATGTCATCCGCTATGAGCCCAACATGCCGGATCATGGCGAGGCGGACCTGCTGACGCTTCGCGGTTCGCTGACGTGAAGCGCGCACGTGGCATGGGAGGCCAAGTGACGCCGACATGAGCAGTCGCACGAGACTCCTCAAAGCTGCGCTCTCCGCCCTGCATTACTCCGGCGCGGACAGCATGATCGCGCCGTTGACGCGCGGCATCGGCGCCATCTTCATGCTGCACCATGTGCGCCCGGAGAAGCCCAGCAGCTTCGAGCCGAACCGCATCCTGAAGGTCACGCCGGACTTTCTCGAGCAGGTGATCGGCCAAGTGCGCGCCTCCGGCTTCGAGATCGTGTCGCTCGACGAAGCGCATTTTCGCCTGACCGAAGGCGACCATGGCAGCCCCTTCGTCTGCTTCACCTTCGATGACGGCTACCGCGACAATCTCGAATACGCCTACCCGATCTTCAAGCGCCACGACCTCCCCTTCGCCATCTACGTGCCTACCGACTATTCGGACGGGCACGGCGACCTCTGGTGGCTGGCTCTCGAGAAGGTCATCGTCAACGTCAATGCGCTCAGCGTGAAGCTCGATGGCGTGCAGCGGCGGCTTCGCTGCGGCACGGCGGCCGAGAAAGATTCTGCGTTCCAGACCGTCTATTGGTGGCTGCGCAGCATCGACGAGGCCGATGCGCGCACCTTCGTGCGCGACCTATGCAGCGACGTCGACTTCGCTCCCGACACGCTTTGCTCAGACCTCATGATGAACTGGGATGAGATCCGGCAGCTGGCGGCCGATCCGCTCGTCACCATCGGTGCGCACACCCGGCGTCACTACGCGCTCGCCAAGCTGACGCTGGCCGATGCGCGCGCCGAGATCGAGGAGAGCGTGCGGCGCATCGAGCGGGAGATCGGCAAGCCCTGCCGGCACTTCAGCTACCCGTACGGCGATGAAACGAGCGCCGGCCCGCGCGAGTTCGATCTCGTCAAGGAACTTGGTCTGAAGACTGGGATGACGACGCGCAAGGGTCTCATCCATCCTCGACATGCCTCCGAGCTGACGGCTCTGCCGCGGGTCTCGCTCAACGGCGACTATCAGAAGCCGCGCTACGTGAAGGTGCTGCTGAGCGGTGCGCCGTTCGCGCTGTTCAACGTGATGCAGAAGGCCTCGAGCGGAGCCTCGCCGGCGGCGTGACTGGGCCGCAACGCCTGCATCGGACCTGGGGTTTAGGACGTCGCGCGCTTCTTGCGCTTCTCGGTGGCCTGGCCAACGGCACTGCCCCTGTCCTCATGTACGATGGCGAAGTAGGTCGTCATTGGATGCCTTTATGACCGCCAACCCGCATCCTTGTAAATCCTGCGCACCAGTCCCCTCTCCCCACCCTTCAGTGGGGAGAGGGTTAGGGTGAGGGGCAGACGCTTGCTCCGGCATTTGCAGCTGCCCCTCACCCCGACCCTCTCCCCGTGAAGACGGGGAGAGGGAGAAGCGTCACATGGCGTAGATCGCAAAACGGCATAAATTCTACCCACCCATGGCGCAGTCGCAAACATTGGACACGTCCGGTCCGGCGGAGGCGAGGCAAGTCGCGAGCCTGCGGGCGTGGTTGCTCGCGGTTGCGGCGCTCGTGTTCTTGATGGTGGGCGTGGGCGGGGCAACGCGGCTGACCGGCTCGGGCCTCTCCATCACCGAATGGCAGCCGATCGTGGGGACCGTGCCCCCACTGTCGCAGGCCGACTGGCTCGAGGCATTCGCCAAGTACCAGCAGATCCCTCAATACCGTCACGTCAACAGGGGCATGAGCCTCGACGCTTTCAAGGCCATCTTCTGGTGGGAGTGGACGCATCGCTTCCTCGGCCGCCTCATCGGCGCTGTCTTTCTCCTGCCGTTCCTCTTTTTCCTCGCCGCCGGGCAGATGCCGCGCGCGCTGCTGGGCAGGCTTTCGGGCATCTTTGCACTGGGGGCCGTGCAGGGACTCATCGGCTGGTACATGGTGCGCTCCGGCCTCGCCGACCGGATCGATGTGAGCCAATACCGGCTGGCCCTGCACCTGGGGCTCGCGATTGCGATCTTCGGCGCGCTCGTCTGGGTGGCGTTGTCGCTCGAGGCGCCGGAGAGACGGCCCGCAGCCGCGAGGCCGGCTCGGATCGGCGGGGCAGTGGCGATCGTGCAGCTCGTGTTCGTGCAGATCTTGCTCGGCGCCTTCGTCGCCGGCTTGAAGGCTGGCGCCTCCTACAACACCTGGCCATTGATGGACGGCCGGCTCGTCCCGGATGGCCTCGGCGCCATGGAGCCCTGGTATCTGAACCTGTTCGAGAACGCGCTGACCGTGCAGTTCAATCATCGCCTCGTCGCCTACGCGCTCGTCCTCGCCACGCTCTGGCACGTGTGGACCCTGCGTGGCACGCGTGATTCCAGGGTCAGGCTCACCACTGCCGCATTGGCCGCCGCTATGCTGACGCAAGCAGCTCTCGGCATCGCCACCTTGCTGGGGCAGGTACCGCTGGCGCTGGGACTTGCGCACCAGGCAGGCGCAGCTGCCGTGTTCGGGCTCGCGGTGTGGCACCTCTACGCACTTCGCCATCCGCACCCAGAGACGAGGCCCGCGACATGAGCGGCCTCGTCCTGGTGTTCGACCTCGACGATACGCTCTACCCGGAGCGCCAGTTCGCCCTCTCCGGCTTTGCCGCCGCAGGAAGCTGGGCGGAAGCGGAGCTCGGCATTGCGGGCCTCGCCGCCGACATGACGCGCCTGCTCGATGGAGGGCACCTGGGCGAGCTTTTCCGCATCGCCTTGGCGGAGAGGCTGCCCGAACATCGCCCGGAACATCTGGC
>VBAB01000807.1 GCA_005888525.1 Alphaproteobacteria bacterium | reverse complement strand
GCAGCACACCGTCATGGACCGCCCCGTAACCGTTCGCACCTATCTCGATTTCGAGAAGCCGATCGCCGAGCTCGAAAGCAAGGTGACCGAGCTCAGGGCGCTCAACAGCGACGATGGTTCCATGGCCATCGCCGAAGAGGCGGCCAAGCTCGAGCAGAAGGCGCAGCAGGCGCTGGTCGATACCTATGCCAAGCTCACGCCCTGGCAGAAGACCCAGGTTGCGCGGCATCCCGACCGGCCGCATTGCCTGGACTACGTCAACGCCCTGATCGACGAGTTCACGCCGCTGGCCGGCGACCGCTACTTCGCCGAGGACGCCGCCATCATGGGCGGGGTCGGCCGCTTCCAGGACCGCCCCATCGTCGTGATCGGCAACGAGAAGGGCTCCGATACCGAGAGCCGCATCCGGCACAATTTCGGCATGGCGAAGCCGGAAGGCTACCGCAAGGCCGTGCGCCTCATGGACCTCGCCGACAAGTTCAACCTGCCGGTGCTGACGCTGGTCGACACGGCGGGCGCCTACCCCGGCATCGGCGCCGAGGAACGGGGCCAGGCCGAGGCGATCGCGCGCTCCACCGACCGTTGCCTGTCGCTCGGCGTGCCGCTGGTCTCCGTCATCGTCGGCGAGGGCGGCTCCGGCGGCGCCGTGGCGATCGCCACCGCCAACCGCGTCCTGATGCTGGAGCACGCCATCTATACGGTCGCCTCGCCGGAGGCGGCGGCATCGATCCTGTGGCGCGACGCGGCCCGGGCCATCGATGCGGCCACCAACATGAAAGTCACCGCCCAGGACCTCAAGGGGCTCGGCGTGATCGACGTCATCATCACCGAGCCGGTCGGGGGCGCGCACCGCGATACGGCCGCGATCTTCCGGCGCACGGGCGATGCCATCGCCAATGCCTACCGCGAATTTTCCGGCATGAGCCCGGAGGCGATCCGCCGGCAGCGCCACGAGAAGTTCCTCGGGATCGGGCGCAGCCTCTGAGCGGATGGGTTCACGCCTGTTCGTTTGCTCCGGTCGAAACGCTCGCTCACCCATGTCCTGGACTGCCGGCAAACCCCACGTGCTCGCCAAGGCTCGCGCCAGGCGCATCTGGCTGCACGCCCAGCGGCTCGACACCGTCGCTCCGTTCGGCGACGGGCCCGAGGCCACGCGCCTGGCGGTGGAGCACCTGGGCTACGTTCAAATCGACACGATCAACGTGATCGAGCGCTGCCACCACCACATCCTGTATGCGCGCATCCCGGGGTACCAACGCGCGCACCTGCGTCAGGCCCAGAGCATCGACAAGACGGTCTTCGAATTCTGGACGCACGCGCTGTCGTACCTGCCCACCAGGGATATCCGCTTCTACCTCGGCGCCATGAAAGGCGGCCTGCATGCGGAGCGACGGTGGTTCGGCACGGTGACGCCGCGTGACCTGCGCAAAGTCCTCGCCCTCATCAGGAAGGAGGGCCCGATCACGATCCGCGACATCGATGACGACGTGCTGGTGGAGAAAAACCATCCCTGGGCGAGCCGCAAGCCGTCGAAGCGGGCGCTGCAGGTTGCATTCTACAAGGGCGTGGTGACCATCAGCGAGCGCGTCGGCATGCTCAAGACCTACGAGCTGATGGACCGGCATTTCGGCTGGGACGCGCGGCCGAGACCCGCTTCCGAGCGCCAGATCCTGGACTATTTGCTCGAGCGGGCACTGCGCGCGCAGGGGCTCGTGAGCATCGATTCCGTGTGCCATCTCGACGCCAGGCGTAAGAAGGCCATTCGACGATTGATCGAAGCGGGCGTGCGTCGCAAGGAGTTGGTGCCCGTGACTCTCGACGGGGCAGGAAAGGTCGAGCACTGGGTGCGGCCAGAAATGCTCGACATCGACCCGAAGCCCGCACAAGAGCTGGTGCATATCCTCTCTCCCTTCGACCCCCTCGTCATCCAACGCAAGCGACTGCAGCTGTTCTTCGACTATGAACATCGTTTCGAGGCCTATCTGCCGAAGGAGAAGCGTGTGTTCGGGTATCTCGCCCTGCCGGTGCTGATCGGTGACGAGGTCGTCGCCGCCATCGATCTCAAGACCGATCGCGGGAACCGCAAGCTGCAGATCCAGAAATGGACGTGGGTGGGTCGTGGATCGCACCGATCCCACAAGCGGCAGATCGAGGAAGAGCTGCACCGGTTCGAGCGGTTCCAGCTGCATTGAAAATCGCAGGTCCGCTGGCCCCGTTTGCCTTCCTCACAATTGCCCCATTGCCGCCAAGAGGAGGCCTTGCGGCGCCCCCAAGCTGCGGCATGCGCGCAACAGCCCCCGCACCCATCTCGGAAACCGGGGTTTCGCTGGCGTTA
>VBAB01000806.1 GCA_005888525.1 Alphaproteobacteria bacterium | reverse complement strand
ATCGGGGCCCTCGCGGGCGACCTCCACGTATTGCGGCAGGTCGAGGCCCTGGCCCTGCGCCCACTCCTGCAGGGCGGACTTGGCATCGGCGGCCTCGGCGGGCGCTCCCTCGAGCTTGGGGCCCCAGTGCGCGCGCACGACATCGCGCGCCTTCTCGTAGCCCGCCTCCAGAAAAATCGCACCCAGCAGGGCTTCGCAGGCATCGGCCAGGATCGTCTCCTTGTCGCGTCCCCCGGTGCCCGCTTCCGATTCGCTCAAGTGCAGGGACGCGCCGAGATTCAGGGCGCGAGCGACCTCCGCGCAGGTGCCACCGCGGACCAGCCGGTTGAAGAGTCGGGCAAGCTCACCTTCGCTGGCCGCCGGATAATTCTCGCTCAAGAGCTCGGCGACGGCGAGGCCCAGCACGCGGTCGCCCAGGAATTCGAGCCGCTCGTTGTCGCGGCGCTTGGCGGAGGCCTGGCGCACGCTGGCGTGCGTCAGTGCCTTCTTGAACAGCGCGCGATCCTTGAAGGCATGGCCGAGACGTGCCTCGAGGTCCTTGAGCTTGCGGACTGCCGCCACGGTCCTAGTGTCCTGTTCGCGAAATTCGCCTGCTTTCGCGGCGAACTCGGAACGAATTTCGCGATCTGAAGGACGCTAGTAAAGACACTAGGCTAGTGTGATTCAGATCGAGAAGTCCGCCTTCCCACCCAGCCCAGAGCGATGATGCGGACTTCTCGATCATCACACTAGCGCACGAGGCTGAAGATCCGGCCCCAGCGGATGTCGAAGGGCCAGGTCCAGGGACGCGTCAGCCGGAAGGCGCTCGGATCGTCGACGGCCGCAGAGAAGAAGATGACCTCGGCGCGTCCGACCAGGTTCTCGTAGGGCACGTAGCCCACGCCGTAGCGTGGAGACTGCTCGCGGCTGTCGGTGGAATTGTCGCGATTGTCACCCATCATGAAGTAGTGACCAGGCGGCACCCTGTAGCCGCTGACATTGTCGAACGTTCCACCCTGGACCGAGTCGAGCACGAGGTATTTCACACCGTTGGGCAGCGTCTCCTCGAAGCGCGGGATGGGCCGGCCTTCCTCCGGCGAGACGAAGTCGTCCTTGCGAACTTTCGGCACTGCCTGGCCGTTGATGTAGAGGACGCCGTCACGCACCGCGATCTCGTCGCCCGGCAGGCCGATGACGCGCTTGATGTAGTCGGTGGAGTTGTCACGCGGCAGCTTGAACACCGCCACGTCACCTCGCTTGGGCTCGGAGGCGAAGATGCGCCCCTTGAAGGGGATGATGCCCCACGGGAAGGAATAGCGGCTGTAGCCGTAGGAGAGCTTGGAGACGAATAGGTAGTCGCCGACGAGCAGCGTCGATTTCATCGAGCCCGAAGGGATGTTGAACGGCTGATAGAAGAAGATGCGGACGATCATCGCCAGGATCAGGGCGTGGACAACGATCTTGATCGTTTCACGCCAACCGCTGTCCACCACTTTGGCATTGGTCTGCAAGCTCATGCTCTCTCTATTCTCGCTGCATCCTGCCAGCGTGGCCCCCGTATAGCGGGTTAGCGCCAGCGCCGCAATTCACGGGCGGGTGCCATCTATCCCGGGCATAGGTCCGCCGCTCGCCGGCACTGCCGAGATGACGACGATGGCCTGCGCCAGCGGGAAATCGTCGGTCAGCGAGAGGTCGACGCGGGGCTCGAGGCCCGGCGGCGTGATGCATCTGAGCTGTTCGGCCGCACCTCCGGTCAGCACCATGGTCGGCCGGCCCGACCGCAGGTTGACCACGCCCATGTCGCGCCAGAAGACCCCCTTGCGGAAGCCGGTTCCGAGGGCTTTTGCACAGGCCTCCTTGGCGGCGAAGCGTTTGGCGTAGGAGGCTGCGCGACCCGTCCGGGCGTCCGATTTCGCGCGCTCCGTGGCTGTGAAGACACGCGCCA
>VBAB01000805.1 GCA_005888525.1 Alphaproteobacteria bacterium | reverse complement strand
CGGGCGCAACCGTCCTGTGCATGCTCCCCGATACGGGCGAACGCTACCTGAGCACGCCGCTGTTCGCGAGTATTCCGGCCGACATGACACCCGAGGAAGTCGAGATCTCGCGCTCCACCCCCGGCGCCCAGCTCGGCGCCTGAGTCCCGACATCACCGAGCAGGGTTCCATCGATGCATGCAGAGATCGCCGGCGCGGGCTTCGCCGGGCTGGCGGCCGCAATCGCGCTGCGCCAGCGCGGCTGGAGCGTGCGGGTGCACGAGAAGGAGGCAGCGCTCCGCGCCTTCGGCGCCGGCATCTTCGTTTGGGAGAACGGCCTGCGCGTGCTGCATGCGATCGGCGCCTATGACGACGTGGTGCGGGGCGCGCCGCAGCCATCGGCCTACGAGTCGCGCCGCGACGGGGTAAGCGTCACGCTGGAGAAGGTGAACGGGGGCAACTCCTTTCGCCTGCTGACCATGACGCGTCAACATCTCTATGGCGGGATCCTTGCGGCGGCACAGCGCGAGCGCGTGGAGATCTGCACGCGCTCAGAAGCCGTGGGAGCGCGGCCCGAAGGCGTTCTGCAGCTTGCGGACGGGCGCAGCCTACCGGCCGACCTGGTGATTGCGGCCGATGGCGTGCGCTCGGCGTTACGGGAATCGCTCGGCATCGCCGGCGCGCGACGCAAGTATCAGGATGGCCTCATCCGCGTGCTGCTTGAAGAAAGCGCCGATCTCGTCGGCGAGCCGTGGAACCGCGTGATCGACTCCTGGGTGCTCAATCCTCGCACGCTGCGCATCCTCTACGCCCCTTGCGCTGCCGATCGATCCGGCGGTGTGGGAGCCCTGTTTTCCGGAATTCGCCTCCGCTTTGCGGCTGATCGGCTCGCGCGGGCGCCACGACGTGTACGAGACGACGCGTCTCGACACGTGGTCCGTGGGGCGTGTCGCCGTCGTCGGCGACGCCGCCCACGCCATGCCGCCGCAGCTGGCCCAAGGCGCCTGCTGCGCCATGATGAACGCGTTGAGCCTGGCGCAGTTCGTGTCGGACGGATCCGAGATCACCCCGACATTGCAGCGGTGGGAGGCGCAGGAGCGCCATCTCACCGACCACACCCAAGCACGCTCGGCGGAGCTTGCCCGCACACGCGCGCTCGGCAGTGGCATGCAATGGGACGACGTCGGCCTGCGCGCCGCCCTGCACGTCCCGACCGGCACCCGGCCAGCACGTCGAGGCTGAAGCGTGAATCCTGCTCTATTTCTTTAGTTTAGAGCGAGATTCACGTTCCTGGATGGAAGCCCCAGTGCTTCCATCAGGAACGATCTCGCTCTAAGTCTGCGGACGGATAGATCCCGGGCACAAGGCCCGGGATGACAAGCGAGGCACCGGTTTCGGCCTCATCTCACCGCCTCGCGCTGAAAACGGCGGGGAGACCTTCGCTCCACGACCACCGGCGCGCTCGATCGGGGCCCACGCACGACCTCGCGCACGGCCTGTCGACCGCCAGCCCGCTCCTTGCAGAGGCGTTCGGCTTCCGCGCGCACCTGGTCTTCCGGCACCTGCATGAGGGCCGCCGCAATATGGATTTGCTGGCTCGTGTCGGGCGTCAGCCCCTCGGCCGCGAACAGCGCATCCTCCAGCGTCGGCAACTCCACGCGCACGCGCCGCGCCCCATACTTCGTCATCCATGTAACGCTCATGTTTCACCTGTTGTGCTTGTTTGAGGCCAAGCCTAGACCTCTTGCTGCGACGCACCAATATGAATTGTGCATTGCGGCATTGCGCCTCGCGCGGGGCGGCCGGGCAACCTTTGCAGTTAGCGCTCTGCTGTTTCCGCGCCTAATTCGCCGTAGGCGCCGGCGCAGCGGCCGGCGGCTTGCTCGCCTTGGCCTTCTCGTAGAGCGGCATCACGTCTTTGAGGGCAGCCTTGGTGCGCCGCTCGCGATCCTCACCGGAGGGGTGGGTCGACAGCCAGGTCGGCGGAGTGCCTTTTGCCGCCTGCGTCATCTTCTGCCACAGCGTGATGCCGGCTTGCGGGTCGTAGCCGGCGCGGGCGGCGAGCTCCAGGCCGACGAGATCGGCATCGCGCTCGTCGTCGCGGTTGAACCTCAAAGCCAGCAGCCCTCCGCCCTGGCGGGCGAGCTCGCCGACGTTGCCGCCGATGACCAGGCCGATGGCCAACGTGCCGACATTGGTGAGTGTGACCTTGGCCGTGCGCGCACGGGCGTGCTCGCGCAGGGCGTGCGCCATCTCGTGGCCGAGCACCACGGCCAGCTCGTCATCCGTGAGCTTGAGGGCATCCAGGATGCCCGTGAACACAGCGATCTTGCCGCCCGGCATGCATAGCGCGTTGATGGCCGGGGTTTTGATGACGGTAATGTCCCACTTCCAGGCCTTGGCACGCGGATTCCACTTCGCGGCATGTGGCAGCAGATCCTGGGCGACCCGCTGTACGCGCTTGGCCAGCGGATCATCGGCCGCAATCAGCGCGTTGCGGGTGGTGGCCTGGGAGCGCAGCTGGTCGTACTGCTGCAGGGCGGCCTGCTCCAGCTTCGCCGCCGAGACCAGGTTGCGCATCATCGAGAGGCGCCGGACCTTGACGCCGCCGTCATCTTCCTTGGCGAGCTGTGCGGTGGCCGGCACACTGGCGGCAATGGCCAATCCCACGACAGAGGCGATGATCCAGCGGCGCATCCCTTCCTCCCCATTCGTCCAGCAAGCAGCCGCGGCAGGAGGCGCTGTTGCCGCCGCGGCCCTTGACCTTTAGCCTTTGGCGGCAGCGGTTGTCGAGGCGAGCGAACCCCACCCGGGAGCAATGAACAGCAAACTTCAGCATTGTGTCGAGGCTGTGCCTCGGATAGCCGATATCCCGGCCGCGGCGTGGGATGCATGCGCCAACCCCGACCCGGCCGTTTTCAATCCCTTTCTCGCCCATGGATTTCTCCGGGCGCTGGAGGATGCGGGCACGGTCGGCGGCCGTTCCGGCTGGACGCCGCGCCATCTCGTGCTCAAGGACGGCAACCAAGCAATTGTCGCCTGTGCGCCGTGCTACCTGAAGTCCCACAGCCAGGGCGAGTACGTGTTCGACCGCTCCTGGGCCGAGGCCTACGAGCGGGCCGGCGGGCGCTACTATCCGAAGCTGCAGATCGCGGTGCCGTTCACGCCGGTGCCGGGGCGCCGACTGCTGGTGCGGCCGGGACCCGGTGCCGAAGCCAACGAGGCGATGCTGGCCGAGGCGGCGGTCCAGCTGGTGGAGCGCAACAATCAGTCGGGGCTGCACATCACGTTCGCCAGCGAAGGCGAATGGGAGCGGCTCGGGGCCCGCGGCTTCCTCAAGCGCACCGACCAGCAGTTCCACTGGCGCAATGCCGGCTACGGCTCCTTCGACGACTTCCTGGCCTCGCTGGCGTCGCGCAAGCGCAAGGCAGTGCGCAAGGAGCGCGCCGAGGCGGTGGCAACCGGTCTCACCATCGAATGGGTACGCGGCCAGGAGATCACCGAGGCGCACTGGGACGCGTTCTTCGCCTTCTACATGGACACTGGCTCACGCAAGTGGGGACGGCCCTATCTCAACCGCAAGGCGTTCTCGCTGATCGGCGCGGCGACCGGCGAAAGCTGCCTCCTGGTCATGGCCATGCGGGGCAAGCGTGCCATTGCCGGCTCGCTGCATATGATCGGCGGCGATTGCCTCTACGGCCGCTACTGGGGCGCCGTCGAGCACCATCCCTGCCTGCATTTCGAGCTGTGCTATTACCAGGCCATCGAGTTCGCGATCGCCCACGGAATCGCGCGCGTGGAGGCGGGGGCCCAGGGCGAGCACAAGTTGGCGCGCGGCTACCTGCCAGCCAAGACCTATTCGGTGCATTACATCGCCGATCCGGCGCTGCGCCGGGCGATCGCCGACTATCTCGAGCGCGAGCGCGCTTACGTGGATGCGGCCGGCGAGGAGCTCGCCGAATACGCGCCG
>VBAB01000804.1 GCA_005888525.1 Alphaproteobacteria bacterium | reverse complement strand
ATGCCGAGTCGCAGGTATTCTGCCATCCATTCGGGGTGCAGGCAGGCCTCAAGCTTGGTCTTGAGCGTGAGCTTCAAGGGCCGCACGAAGCCGTTGCGAATGTTGCGCTCGCGCTTGGAGTTGATCGGCACGTCGACGGTGATGACGAGCGTGGACAGGCCGGCATCGCGGGCGCGGCGCACCATGTCCTCCGAGATCTTGCGGTCGCGGGCGACGTAGAGCTGGTACCAGCCGTGCTCCGGCGCGAGCTTGCCCAGGTCTTCGATGAGGCCGGTGCTGGAGCCCGACATGATGAAGGGCACGTTGGCCGCCTTGGCCGCCTCGGCGAGCATGAGGTCGCCGCCGCGCCGGAACAGGCCGGCAAGTCCGGTCGGGGCGATGCCGACGGGGCTCGAGTAGGTCTTGCCGAAAATGGTGGCGCTCTGGTCGCGTTTGTTCACGTCGACGCAATAGCGCGGCACCAGCCGGTATTGACGGAAGGAGTCCTCGTTGCGGGCAATCCCGTCCTCGTCCTCAAGGCCGCCCTCGATGAAATCGTAGGCGATCTTCGGCAACCGGCGTTTGGCCAGCTTGCGCAGGTCGTCGAAGTTGACGGCAGCATCGATGTGGGCAGGCAAGGCGGCGCTCCTCCCAATAGAGCTTGGCTTCGGGGAATTCTGAAGCCGATCCCGGCGATTAGCGCAAGTGCGCGTGTTGGCCGGGCAGGCCTGCAATGGGCGAAAGGGACCGTTTCGGCCGGGTGCTGGTGTCGGTGTTGCCGTCAAGACCCGCCGTTTCCGCTCACTGCATTCACACGCGAACTTGCCCCTTTTCAACGCGCGCGAAGCGGAACAGCATGCTGGGCACTGCGTTTTCGCCGTCAGCAAGCTCCAAAAAGTGGGCGTCACTGATGATCATGAGGCAAGACAATGCAGGCAACCTACGAAGCGGAGAGCTTCTGGTCTGACACCTATCGCGGGCGTCCGATCGCCATTCTCAACCATTGCGGGCGCTGGCTCGTGTATCTCGACCATGTCCTCCAACCGCGCATGCAATTCGATTCGGCGGAAGCAGCCGTGAACTGGTTGCAGCGCAAAGTCGACCGGCCCAGGGCACGTTCGCGTTTGCACTGAGGCTGCCGACCGGAATGCCGTTCGGGCTCGTCAGCGCCCGCTGAAGCGCCCAATCCGCCGCTCGACGAACGAGCGCACGCCTTCGGCCGCGTCTTCAGTCGCCATCAGCCGGGCCTGCTGGGCGTTGAACTCGCGGATGGCGGCGTGGGGTCCGTGGTCGACGGATATTCTCGACGAGGCCAGCCGCACGGCCAGCGGCGCCTGCTCGGCGATGGTGCGGGCGAGTTCCAGGGCGCGATCCTTCTGCCGCCCAGCCGCGACCACCTCCTGGACGAAACCCAGCCTGAGCGCCTCCGCAGCGCCGAACTCGTCGCCGGTCAGCAGGTAGCGCTGGGCATTGCCCCAGCCGGCGCGCTCCACCATGCGCAACGTGGCCCCGCCCGCCGGCATGATGCCGCGCTTGACCTCGATCTGCGCGAAGCGGCAGTCGTCCGCTGCGACCACGATGTCGGCCGCCAGCATCAGCTCGATGCCGAGCGTGAAACAGATGCCCTGCACGGCGCAGACGAGCGGCTTCGTCCGGATCGGCGGCCGCAGCGATAGGGGGTCGACTGTGCCGACTGGGAAGACCGAGCCGCGCTCCCGCATCAGCGGCGCCACCTTGTCGAGCTCCAGGCCGGCGGTGAAGTGAGCGCCGTGCGCGAACAGCACCCCGACCCAGGCGTCCTCGTCGCGCTCGAGCGCGGTGAAGGCCTCGGCCAGCTCGACCAGCATCTTGGGCGAGAAGCCGTTGAGCTTCCGGGGGCGATCGATGCCGATGGCCAGCACGTGGTCGAGCCGGTCCGTGGTGATGCGGCCGTCGAGGGGAGCCATGTCGGTATCGGTCATGTGGGCCTCTGTTTGCACGTCCTCCCTTTCTATCCTGTGCGCCCTTGTGCGGCGAGCCGATAGCTGATGCTGTCGACGGCGATGGACCCGCCCACCTTCATCCGCGCCAACACCAAGCTGCTGGCCGTGCCCCTGGTGCCCGAGATCCGGCTGCATATTGCCGAGGAGTCGCTGCCGATCTGGCAGAAGACGGAGGAGGAATTGGGTGCCATGAACGTTCCGCCACCCTATTGGGCGTTCGCCTGGGCGGGCGGGCAGGCGCTGGCGCGCTTCCTACTCGACAATCCCGCCATGGTCGCCGACCGGTGCGTGCTCGACCTCGGCTCCGGCTCGGGGCTCGTCGCCAT
>VBAB01000803.1 GCA_005888525.1 Alphaproteobacteria bacterium | reverse complement strand
TGATAACAGGAGCGCGGCCGATCGATGAAGTCGGGACGGCAATTGGAGGCCATCGCGTCCGATTGTGACCATCTTGTCGGGCCTCCGACTGTTCGATGCGAATTGCAAACTTCTAGTGAATGGCTCCGACAGCAGATAATGTTCAATTTACTCTTCGTTAATTTTCCCCTCCTCTACCCGACCCCGCCAACAGCATTGGGGGCAAGCACTCCGTCGCTGGCCGGCAACGGGCGGGAACACGAGCAACAGTGGCAACGCGGGCCGAACCTCCTGGCAATGCTCTTTGGGAGCCTGATCGCAGATGCGACGGACAAAGCGTGTCGGGTGCACCGACCGCGCCTACCCGCTCTTGCGCAACTCGGCGCCCCCTCTATTGCGCGGCGGCGTTCCGGTAATAACGATCGAAGAACTCATAACGGTCTCGGTGCGACTCGCCCCGCGCACCAATCTCTGCGCCGAGCTCCATTACCTGACCCGCGCCACCCGGCTTGTACGCCGGCCATTGTGGCAGCCCGGTTCCATTGGGATTTCCGCTCTTAGCGAAGTTCGCCCAATATGACGTCATGGTTTCGGCGAGCCGGCGGTCTTCGGCTACCCACGGCCAATCCCTGATCTGAAGATTGTTCCACACATAGTAAAGTTCCGCGCTGTGGTACACGCCAGGAGCCGTCAACGGATTGACCGAGAGTTCCGGCGCTCCTGGCGGCCGGCGTGCGAAGTAGTAGCGATACGTTGGTTGGGTGGCAGTGCTAGCGGCTCGCTCCGCCCAGGCCCAGCCGCCGTAGGAAATGATCTCATCGCCGAACAGAGCTGCAAAAGTCGCCTTGTCTTGTTCAAGCGACGTACCCGGTGGATAGAGTTGCAGCACCGCGTCTGCCTGGTCTTTGAATTGTGCCCGGATGCGGTCCACATAGGACGGCAGATCTGGTCCCCACTTGACGAGGCGTGCGGCGAACAAAGTTCCCTCATCCACGTTCCAGCCGACCAGCAAGGGAACGTCGTGCTGCTTGCCTTGCGCGAATACTTTGGCTGGATGGTCAGGCACCACATAGCCATCGACGACGCCAAAGCCGTATGTGATCGGGGCCTTGATTGCAACCTGCAGTATCTCTTGGGCCGGCTTGCCACGAAGCTCCGTGATGGAGTTCGCGCCCAGAGTTTGTACGAACTTGGCTCCGTCTTCCTCGCCAATCCGAAGCGGCTTTGGTCCAAACGCTGGTATCGGCGTGAGAGCGCCGCCGCTCTCACCGATCGCCCGCGCAAACAGACCTTTGGCCAAAGGTGAGGTCATGAGCAGGCTGATGTCGAACGCACCAGCGGACTCTCCAAACACCGTCACCAGATTGGGATCTCCCCCAAACGCGGCAATGTTCTTCTGCACCCATTGAAGGGCTGCAATTTGATCCAACAGTCCGTAGTTGCCGGATGAGTTCGTCCCCGACTCTCTTGTCAACTCCGGGTGTGCAAGGAAGCCGAACACGTCCAGCCGGTAGTTGATGGTGACGACGACCACGTTCTTCTTGGCAAGGTTGCCACCGTCATAGTCCGGCTGCGATCCCGCGCCGACGTTATTGCTCCCGCCATGGATCCAGACCATGACGGGCAGCTTGTCGGTCGGTGAGCGAGCGGGCGTCCAGACGTTCAAATAAAGGCAGTCCTCGTCCATTCGCTTGTTGAGCGGGTCGATATCGCCGAGACGGCTGCTTTGCATGCAACGCGGACCCCATTCCAGGGTCTTTCGGATGCCATCCCACGCGTTGACTGGCTCGGGTTTTCTCCATCGGAGTTCCCCAACCGGCGGAGCCGCGTAGGGAATGCCCCTGAAAAGGCGAACACCCGAATTAGCCGGGGTCACGTCAGCTATCTGTCCCCCCTCGACCCGTAGGGCCTCCTCCGCTCCGTGAGACCCCGTTGAAAGGCCCATCAGGCCGACAGCCACGACGCCGGCCCAGCAAAGACAGGCGATAGCGCAAGTGATAGGAAGCATGAGTCATGTCTCTCCTCTATTGCCCTGATGTTGCTCCAAGGGGGCGTCTTGGCAAAGACGTTTCTGGCTCTCCCAATTGAGCGCATTCGGCGCCCTCTCGCAGGTACCGCTTGGCATTTCTTCGTGGGACCAATCCCTGACGCCGAAACCGAGGCGGACCTTCTCGCTCTTGCGGATCTAGTGGCTGTCACGCCTTGATCCCATGATAGCGCGTCTCCGCAGATGGAGGCGGGGCCCTTGTCAGGGATGATACCGCAGGGGTACCCACGACGCATCAGTGGCGCACAGGCTGAGACCCTACGGTTCTTTCATTGGTCGGCATAAGCTCTCAATCAGCACGGCTATCGTCTCGTCGGACCA
>VBAB01000802.1 GCA_005888525.1 Alphaproteobacteria bacterium | reverse complement strand
ACGTCCACGGTCGTGCTCATGCCGCGCGCGCCTCCTCGGCACCGGTGAGGCGCGTCAGCGCGCGGGCGAGCAGGACGCGGGCGAGGTAGCGCTTCATGTCAGGGCCGCCGTGCAGATCGGCGGGCGGATCGAGATCGGCATCGAGCGCGGCCTGCGCGTGCGCGATCGTGTCGGGCGTGGCCGACTTGCCCGCAAGCGCAGCCATCGCCGCCGTGGCGGTGACCGGGGCTGCGCCGACGCCGAAGAAGACGAGCCGTGGGTCGACGAGCGTGCCGCCGGAGACTTGCGCTCTGGCCGCGATGCCGGCCATGGCGTAGTCGCCCGAGCGCCGCGCCAGCTCGAGAATGACGGCGCGCTCCTGCGGCTTGCGCGCGGAGAGCTCGACGGCGGCGATCAGCTCGTTGTCGGCAAGTGCCGTGGCGTAGAGGCCCGTGAAGAACTGGGCCGCCGGAATGCGCCTCTCGCCCGTGGCGCTGCGCGCGACGATGGTGGCATCGAGCGCCACAACACAGGCCGGCAGCTCGGCGGCGGGATCGGCGTAGGCCAGCGAACCACCGATGGTCCCGCGGTTGCGGATGGCGGGATGGGCGATCAGCGGCACGGCCTCGGCCAGCAGCGGGGCGTGGCGGCGGACGAGGTCGCTGGCGCCGAGCTCGGCGTGCGTGGTCAGCGCGCCGACCCTGATGCCGTCACCGACGGCCGAGATGCCGGCGAGCTCGGCCACGCGCGAGATGTCGATCAGCGTGGAGGGCTCGGAGAGGCGGAAGGCGAGGGTGGCGAGGAGCGACTGGCCGCCGGCCAGGAGCTTCGCGTCGGGGCCGGCCGCGCTCCAGAGCGCGAAGACGTCGGCAAGCGAGCCCGCCCGGACATAGGCGAACGGCGGCGCTTTCATCGCTGGCTCCTCCCTGGCCGGAC
>VBAB01000216.1 GCA_005888525.1 Alphaproteobacteria bacterium | reverse complement strand
CTTGCAGAATGCCGCCGAGGGACTTGCCCGTCACCGCTTCGACGACGAAGCCCAACACGTCGGTCGAGAAGCCGTACTCCCAGTTCGATCCCGGGTCGAACAGCAGCGGCGCCTTGGCTAGAGCGGCAATCACCTCGTCCTTGGCCATCCTCTCCGCCGCCCACACGGAGGACCCCGGATAGAGCGCATGCGCGGGCGTGGTGCCGCGATCGCGGTAGGTGAGGCCCGAAGTGTGGCGCAGCAGATCCTGAATGGTCGGCAATTGCTTTGGCGCACGCGTGGCGCCGGAGGGCTCCGCGACCTTCAGCTCGGCCAGCGGCGGCAGATACTTCGACACCGGATCGCCCAGCAGGATGCGTCCCTCCTCGACCAGCGACATGATGGCGGTCGAGGTCATCGCCTTGGTCATGGAGGCGATCGAGAAGACGGCGTCGGTCTTGAGCGGCTCGCGCGTTGCTGGGTCGCGATGGCCGACCGCCTCGAGGTGCGCGAGCTTGCCGCCGCGCATGACGCCGATGACGGCTCCGGGCAGCTGGCCGGCGTCGATGTCGCGGCGCAGCGCCTCGCCGATACGACGCAACCGAGCCGAGGAGAGGCCTACCGACTCGGGCTCGGCGCGGGGAAGGGCGGATGTGGACATGGGCGTACCTCGTCAAAAGCGGAAAACCACCATCAGCATAGTCCGGGACGCTTGCAGCGGAAACGAGATTGTCGCTGCCGGTGCGCCTCAGCGCGGCCGACTCGTGGTGAGGCATGCGGGTCGATGCAATCACGACCTCGCCCTGAGCCTGTCGAAGGGCGCGCCGCGCACTCCAAACGTGCTTCGACAAGCTCAGCACGGGGTTGGAGGGCGGGGCACGCGAGGGCCGCAGCGTGTGGAGCCAGGGGTCAGTATTTTGTCACGCCTTGAGGCGGTACCCGGTGCGGAAAATCCACCACACGATCCCCAGGCACGAAGCGAGGAACGCCAGCGTCATCGCCAGGCTCACGCCCACGCCCACGTCGGCGATGTCGTAGAAGCTCCAGCGGAACCCGCTCATCAGGTAGACGACGGGATTGAACATCGTCACGGTCTGCCAGAACGGCGGCAGCATGCTCACCGAGTAGAAGCTGCCGCCGAGGAACGTCAGCGGAGTGATGACCAGCAAGGGGATGACCTGCAGCTTCTCGAAGCCGTCGGCCCATATGCCGATGATGAAGCCGAACAGGCTGAATGTGGTCGCCGTCAGAACCAGGAACGCGATCATCCAGAACGGATGCGCGATCCGCAGCGGCACGAACAATCCCGCCGTGGCCAGGATGATCAATCCGAGGATGACGGACTTGGTAGCAGCAGCGCCGACGTAGCCGAGCACGATCTCGAGCGGGGAGATCGGCGCCGACAGCAGCTCGTAGATCGTGCCCACGAATTTCGGGAAGTAGATCCCGAACGAGGCATTGGCGATGCTCTGCGTCAGCAGCGACAGCATCACGAGACCGGGGACGATGAACGCCCCGTAGCTGACGCCGTCGATCTCGGCGATGCGCGAGCCGATAGCGGCGCCGAACACCACGAAATACAACGAGGTCGAGAGCACTGGCGAGACGATGCTCTGCATGAGCGTGCGCCAGGTGCGCGCCATCTCGAACAGGTAGATCGCTTTTATGGCGTAGAGATTCATTTCGATTGACGCACCAGGTTGACGAAGATGTCCTCGAGCGAGCTTTGCGTCGTGTTGAGGTCCCGGAAGGTGATGCCGGCGGCGCTGAGGTCCTTGAGCAAAGTCGTTATCCCCGTGCGCTGGGCCCGCGTATCGTAGGTGTAGACGAGCTCGCTGCCGTCCGCCGACAGCTCCAGGCCGCGGCCCTCCAGGCCCGGCGGAATGGCAGCCAGCCGGTTGTGCAGATTGAGGGTGAGCTGCTTCCGGCCGAGCTTGCGCATCAGCTCGTCCTTGTCCTCGACCAGGATGAGCTCGCCGTGGTTGATCACCCCGATCCGGTCGGCCATCTGCTCGGCCTCCTCGATGTAGTGAGTGGTGAGGATGATCGTCACGCCGGATGCCCGCAGTGCGCGCACGACCTCCCACATGTCCTTGCGCAGCTCGACGTCGACACCGGCAGTGGGCTCGTCGAGGAACAGGATCTGCGGCTCATGCGAGAGGGCCTTGGCGATCATGACCCGGCGCTTCATGCCGCCGGAAAGCGTGATGATCTTGCTGTCCTTCTTGTCCCACAAGGACAGCTCCTTGAGCACCTTCTCGATGTGGGCGGGGTTGGCCTTCTTGCCGAACAGGCCCCTGCTGAACGAGGCCGTGGCCCACACAGTCTCGAAGGCGTCCGTCGCCAGCTCTTGAGGGACGAGGCCGATCATCGAGCGGGCCGCCCGATACGAGGCGATGATGTCGTGGCCGGCAACCGACACCGCGCCTTCGCTCGGATTGACGATGCCGCAGATGATGCCGATCAAAGTCGTCTTGCCGGCCCCATTGGGGCCGAGCAGCGCGAATATCTCGCTGTCCTGTATCTCCAGGTTGATGCCCTTGAGAGCCTGGAACCCGGAAGCGTAGGTCTTGGAGAGATTCGCGACGGAGATGACGGGTGCCATGGAGCGATTGGTGCCGTGCGTATTTCGGGTCTTGTCGACCGCCATTGCCAATGGCTGCCTGTGACGCCTGCGCGAGCCATCGCCATATAGGATCGGGCGAGACGCCGGCAAGGTCCTAGAGCGAGATCGTTCCTGATGGAAGCACTGGGGCTTTCATCCAGGAACGTGAATCTCGCTCTAAACTAGAGAAGTAGAGCAGGATTCACGCTTCAGCCGCACGTTGAATTCTGGGCAAGCGATTCCATTTGAAGCGATCCTGCACTACGCGGCGCTCCCCCCGGCCTTCGCCGTAATCCCCAGGCCCTGCAGGTAAACCAAAGTGGCGGCCTCCAGCAGCTCCTCGGGCGTCATGGGCAGCGCACGCCGGGCCGCGTCGCCGCGCGCAAACAGGCTGGCGATGCCATGCGACAGCGCCCAGAAGTGCAGCGCCATCATCATGGCGGGCGGCCGCTTGCCGGGTGGCAGGGCGGCGACGATGGCCTCGCAGCCCTGGCGCAGCACGCCGAACGCCCGGTCGCCCGCCTCCTGCAGGTCACGATGCTCGGCAACCGGCAGTCCAGCCTCGAACATGGCGGAGAAATAGGCGGGCTCCTCGCGCGCGAAGGCGAGATAGGCGCCGCCCATGCGCTCGAGGGCGGTGAGCGGGCTGGGGCGGCCCTCATCCCAGCCTGCCGTCAAGCGCCGCTCGAAGTGCTGGAAACCGCGCAGCGCGACGTCGGCCATGAGCGCGTCGCGGTCGCGGAAATGCCGGTAGGGCGCGGCCGGGCTGACCCCGGCAGCCCGCGCGGCCTCGGCGAAGGTGAACCCCGCTGGTCCCTTCTGTGCAATCAGATCCAGCGCCGCGCTGATCAGCGCCTCGCGCAGGTTGCCGTGATGGTAGCTGCGCCGCCCGCCGCGGCCCGTCCAACTCATGATCAGAGGTTCTAGCTCAAACCGCCCCCCGATGCACACATCGGCCGCTCCCGCATCGGCTGCCAGCCATTAAGACTCTGGCAACTAATTCGGTGGCACGGTGCGAAGATCGCCTTGTTTGTGGCAAACGGCCCGAATCGGGCCGCAATCCAGCCGTTTGCGGAGTCTATGAAAGGCTTGTGCAGACGGAATGACGGGGGTCTTCTGTTGATGCGTTGTTTGATCTTGGCCGCAGTGTGCGTAGTCGCCGGCGGACCGGCATCCGCCCAACCGGTGGATCTCGGCGACGAGGGGTTGAAGCAAACGGTTACGGGCAAGACCGTGCACCTCGACACGCCCTTCGGCGTGGCAATTCCAATCACCTATCACGGCAACGGCCTGATGTCCGGCAAGGCCGGGGTCCTCGAGTATTTCCTGGGCGCTCAGGCGGATCGCGGGCGCTGGTGGGTAGCCAACGGCAAGCTCTGTCAGAAGTGGTTCAAGTGGCTCGACGCGGAGCCTAGCTGCATGCAGCTGAAGCAGGACGGCAACAAGATCCTTTGGCGCCGCGATGACGGATTGAGCGGAACAGCCACCATCGCATCTGGCCTCCCGGTCGGGACCGATGCAGCGCCCCGTGGGCTCGGCGGTCCCGTACCATCCCCAAAGCTCGGCCAATCGCTCGTGGCTACCGAGCGGCCTGAGACCATGGCAACGGCAAGCGCCGTCGCATTTCCCGCGGAGGTGCACCGGGCACCGAAGCCGACCCCGCCACGACCAGCCCCTGTGACTGCGCGATCTGCGCTGCACTCGCCGGCAGGCGGCATGGGTGCCGAGCCGAGGCCCCCCGCCGCGCATGAGCCGCTGTCGGCGGCACGAGAACATCCGGCCCACATAGCGCAGACTGATGACTGGTGTCGCGCGCCGCTGTCGAGCGAAACCGAAACGGACGCGATACCCCAGCTGGTGCAGTTGGCGCGCCTTCCCTATGCCGGCGGCGGGCTGTCATCGCCCGCCAACGCATGCCTCGCAGCCGAGCCGCCTCTCCAGCGCCTGGCAAGAACAGGCATCGAAACGCGCTGATGCGGCGCACATCGATGGCCGAGCGACCCTGCAGGACCGCATAGATTTCAACCTTGCGCCGATCGGCGCTCACAAAGCCTCCGTTCCGCTTCAGGCGGGCGTGCGCATGCGCATCATCAGCTGCCGGCGAAACCAGAAGGCGATGGTGAGGATGATCACGGAGGCGAGCAGGAATATCGGCTCCCCGCCGTAGCGGTCCATCATAGGCGCGGCCAGCGCGACACCCGCCGACTGGCCCGAGAACAGCGCGAAGGCGAAGAGCGACATGGAAAGCCCGCGAGCCTCGGGCGCCATCTGCGTGGCATTGGTCTGCAGCGTGTTGTGCAGCATGTAGAAGCCCAGACCGATGAGGGCGATGGCGGGAACGGCGAGCCACGGCCACTGCATGAAGGCGAGCGTGGCATAGCCGGCGGCGAGCGCGACGGCACCGAACGCTGCCAGGCCCGGCTGGCCGAGCCGCTTCACCATGCGGCCCGCAGTGATGGAATAGAAGAGCGCCCCGGCGCCGAACGAGGCCAGTAGGGCGCCCACCACGCCCAGGCTCAGGCCGAAGCGCTGGTGCAGGTCCGCCCCGACGTAAGCGAGACCGCCGAACATCGCCAGGCCTTCGATGAACACGCTGATCAGAACCGTGCGCGCCCAGCGATCCTGCAGCACGCTGTAGGCGGAGGCGGCGGAATGGCGCCAGCGCGCGCCACCCGGAGCCGGCACGCCGGCTTCGAGGCGGCGCATCTCGCCGAGCAGCAGCAGGCCGGCAACCATATGCACGATGCCCAGCACGACCAAGGTGGCGCGCCAGCCGATCAGCTCGCCCAGCAGCCCGCCCGCGGCCTGTCCGAAGACGATGCCCAGGATCTGCCCCGAGACATAGCGCGCAAGCACCGGTTGGCGTCGCTCGTAGGGCACGACGTCGCCGATCCAGGCGATCGCCACGGGAATGACGGCGGCGGCTCCGGCACCAGCCAGGAAGCGCGCCACCACCAGCGGCCCGAGCGTCGGCATGCTGGCGGAGATCACGCTGGCAATGCCGGCCCAGATGGAGCCCAGCACGACCATGTTGAGCCGTCCGCGCGCGTCGCTGAGCGGCCCGACCACCACCTGGAATACGCCGTAAGCCAACGCGAAGGCCGTCACCGCCAAGCTCGCCGGCGATCTGCGGCAGCAGCGGATCGCACACGCGCAAGTTCGCGGCACTGGCGAACGCGGCCAGCGCCAGCAGGGCGATGGCGCGCTTCGGCGTCTCGCCCGCGGGCGCGCGTTCAGAGTGTTCTTCAGCGGCACGGGCCATCGGCCATGGCTAGGGGGCGGATCGCGGTTTGTCGAGGGCGCACGCAGCCCTGCACGACAGCCATGCTCGTACTCCGCTCACTGCCGGCTATTCTCTGTCGGCAGAAGGGGTGCGCTACTTGCAGATGCGGCCCTCGCCGTCGCGGCCATGACGGGCGAGGTCCAGGTGGAAGTGGTCGCGGTGATTGAGGTCGTAGGCCGGGCCGAGCACGGTCGTGAAGACGCCGCACGCCCCGCGATGCACGTCGCGCAGGAAATTGCGCTCGCGCAGCCCGCCCCACCAGCCGCTCTTGACATCGACCGCGCGTCCGTCGGCCAGGACGAAAGCCGCAATGTCGATGGCGTTGGCGTGGCCATGCTCGGAGAGATGTGCGCCGTCGACGTTGTTCATCGGTCTGCAGGAATAGGAGGCGGCTACTTTGAGCTCGACCACGGCGGCGCCCAGATGATAGCGCGCGGCCGGGACGACCACGCGCTCCACCCAGCGATCGACCGCCGGCACCATCGGGCAGCGCAGCAAGGCGGCGGGCCGCAGCTGCACGGAGCCCTGGGCCGCGGCGGCAACATTGAAAGGCCTCAGCGCCCCGCACACGCTCGGGCCGCCAAGGGAATCACGGACCGCCACGAAGGTGGTCTCGCGCACGATGCCGGCGGCGAGGCAGGCCCGCTCCTCGTCCGCGCGCCACGGCTCGTCCTTGGCGATGAATTGCGGCGTCTGGCTGCAGCCCAAGAGGGCCAGGACAGCCGGCAGCAGCAATGCCAGACAGACGCGGAAGCGGTACATGGGGTGAGAAGGGTACAGGCAACGCTCTTAAGCTTGCGTTAGCCACCCCATCCCGAGGCAATTCATACTCGAGCTTTGCGGCTGATTTGCGGAGGTGGTTGCAGGCGCACGGTGCCGCTTCGTGCTGCGCGGGTGGCGCGCGAGAAAGTGTCGTCCTTCCACCGATCGCCGCTGAGGCACACCCCGCTCAGTTCGGGAACCGGCCGTCCATATAGCGCCGCCACTGCCGCTCGCCGACCATGCAGTCCATCTTCTCCTCCTCGGCCGGCGCCTGCACGCGGATTAAGCGTGCGGGCGGCGCGAGGCCGGCGATCTCGAGCAGCAGCTTGCGGCGCGTGGCGGTCTGGAACTCCGACTTCTCCTTGATCGGGATCATGAACGCGCCGGTGCCGCCGATGACACAGTCGGCGTAATAGCGGTCGAGATCGGCGAGATCGAAGAAGCCCGTGGCGAGCTTGAGCATGATCGGCAGCCCGTTGATGACGACGCCTTGGGCGACGAGCTCGTCGCGCACCGGTACTACCGGCACGCCGGCATTGTTGGGGCCGTCGCCGGAGACATCGATTACGCGACGGATGCCCTGGACGCCGCTGGTCTCGAACAGGCGTCCCGAGAACTGCAGCGCCGCCGAGATGGACGTCATGCGGGCGCGCGAGATGGGCACGGTCTCGAGGCGATCGGCGAAGGCGCGTGCCGCTTCCGGCCCATCGATCCTGGTCCAGGGGAGGACGACCTGCTGGGTCGGCGGGCCGGCCCATTCCATATAGGTCACGGCGATGCGGCCGTGCGGGCCCGAGGTGATGGCTTTGTGCACCTCCGGATCGCGAAATGCGGCGACGTAGCCGTCCCGCTGCAATCGCTGCTCGTCGAGGTCCATCGACAAGGAGACGTCCACGGCGATGACGAGCTCGAGGTCGGCGGCGGGCTGCGCCAGCGCAGCACCGGGCCGCGCCCATGTGACGACAGCCAGCGCCACCCAGAGACAGAAGATCAGCGCTCTCGGCGACAAACTCTGCATATTTGGCAGTCTCACATGAGAGAGGTGGCATTGAGAAGGCCACACCAGGGACGTCGCGACAGCCAAGGCGCGGCACCCCTGTGCGGGACCTGAGATCCCCAAGTTATCCACAGCATTCCGCTGTCCGATATCTGATTTCCAACGACATGGGTTGTACACGCTGCTAGCGTCCAAGTGCCCGAAAGTGCGTATGTACCAAGTGTAGTGTACGCGTAAGTTGCTCCCGCATTTCGCTGTCGGCGAGACCTGTGACATTCCCCGCGTTTGTCCTCGTTGGTCTCACGCGGCAGCCTGCGGGAGCATTTTTTTGCCCGTCAGGGGCGCCGCTGCAGAAATGCCAGAGCACCCTCTTTGTAGACCCGATCCCCGACGGCGAGCATATGGTCGCGCCGCGGGATCGGCAGCGCCTGCGCGCCCGGGATCAATGACGCCAGCTCCTCGGCCTGTCCGCCGATCACGTCCTCCGTGCCCGCGGCCACCAGAACCGGACATGTCAGGCTTGCCACCATCTCGCGCGTAATGGGCTCGCGCGAGCCGCGGATGCAGGCTGCCAGGGCCTTGAGGTCGCTTCCAGTCCGCTCCGCGAACGCCCGGAACGTGCGCGCCGTGGCGTTCTTCACCTCGTCGATGGTGGCCGCCTCGAGCGCGTTCGCGATCGGGCCCGTGCCGGCCATGGGCCGCACCATGTTGGCGCCCAGTCCGCCGAAAATGGCACTACGCACGCGTTGGGGATGCGTGAGAGCCAGGAAAGCCGTGATGCGCGCCCCCATCGAGTAGCCCATCACGTCGGCGCGGGGGAGCGCGAGGTGATCCATGAGGCGGCGGGCATCCTCCGCCATCAGCGGCGCGCCATAGAGCGCGCGGTCGTAGAGCTTGTCGCTCTCGCCGTGGCCGCGGTTGTCGAACGCGACGACGCGGAAGCCATTGCGGGTGAGGAAGCTCACCCAGCCGGGCTCGATCCAGTTGTGCCTCACGCTCGAGGCAAAGCCGTGGATCAGCAGCACGGGCTCGCCCGCGCCCTCGTCGATGAAGGCCAGACGGATGCCATCGGAGACGAACGTCTGCACGCGTGCTCCAATTTGCTTTCGACTGCGACTGCACGACAGCCCACACCCCTATCATCTCGGCGGCGCACGGGCTATCGTCTGCGCCAGGTTCCGCATCCTCCGCTATCGGGCGCGCACATGGCAGCTTCCCTCGTTCCGCATTTCGCCAACGATCCAGGCGTGGAAAAAATCGTAATTGGCGTCAAGGAGTTCCAGTGCATGGGCGCGCGGCCGCCGCACGATCATCCGCACGTCTATCTGGACATGGGCGCCGACGGCCAGATCCTGTGCCCCTACTGCTCCACCCTTTACGTCCACGATGCCCGCCTGGCGCCCGATGAAACCGAGCCGAAGGGCTGCCTGGTGGATCCGGAGGCCGCGGCGGCCTGATCCTGCCGGCCGCGCGCGCACCTATGCCAGAGCCCGCGCCGATCCTGATCGCTGGCGGCGGCATCGGCGGCCTCGCACTCGCGCTGGCGCTGGCGCAGACCGGCCGTGCCTCGATCGTGCTGGAGCAGCGCGACAGCTTCGGCGCAGCAGGTGCCGGCATTCAACTGGGGCCGAACGGCGTGCGCGTGCTGCAGCGCCTGGGGCTGGCGGAGGCACTTCGGTCTGCCGTCGGCGTGCCCGATGCCCTCGCGGTCCATGACGGTCGCAGCGGGCGCGCATTGGCCGTGCTGCCGCTCGGCCGCTGGATTGCGGCCCGGCACGGCGCTCCCTACTGGGTGGTGCACCGCGGCGATCTGCACGCGATCCTGGCGGCGGCCGCCGCGGCCCAGCCCCGCATAACGCTGCGCACCAGTTTCACGCTCGCCTCGCTCGCGCAGAAGGGAGAGGATTTGCAGGCCAGGAGCGCAGCCGGCGAGGTGGCGACGGGCGGGGCACTCGTGGGGGCGGACGGCCTGTGGTCGAGCGTGCGCCGCGCGGTTACTCCCGCGCACGTGCCGGAACTCGTGGGAGCGACCGCGGCGCGCACCGTCATCCCGGTCGCGGCGGCGGGGCGGCTGGCGTTGCCGGCCGTCGGATTATGGCTGAGCCGGGGCGTCAACGTCGTCCACTATCCGGTGCGCGGCGGCTCTGAGATCGCCGCTGTCGTCATCGCCACCGAAACCTGGCAGGGCACAGGTTGGGAGACCAAGGCAGATAAGGAGGGGCTGATCGCACATCTTCGAGGGTTTCATGCAAGCTTGGCCGAACCTCTCGCCATGGCACCCGAGTGGCGGAAGTGGGCGCTTCACCGCCTGGCCCCGCTACCGCGCTGGTCGGCCGGACGCGTCACGCTGATCGGCGATGCCGCTCATCCCATGCTGCCGCATCTCGCGCAAGGCGGCGTGCTGGCACTGGAGGATGCCGTCGTGCTGGCCGACGCTCTCGCCGCCCATCCCGGCAACGAGGCCCAGGCGTTCTACGTCTTCGAGACCCAGCGCCGCCGCCGCGCTGCGCGCGTGCAGACGATGAGCCGGCTCAATGGCCGCATCTATCACGCACGCCCCCCGCTATCGTGGGCACGCGACGCCGTGCTGCGCGCCGTGCCGGGCAACTGGCTCATGGCGGGCTACGACTGGCTCTATGGTTGGCGGGCCGATACGCGCAAGATGGGTGCGTGAGGGTGCGGCACGGTGATGATAAGCTGTACGTGCTTGTTTGCTGACGATGGATACGAGCATGCGCCAGGTGATCGCGGCGTTCGCAATTCTCATGCTGTGCGTCGTCGGTGCCGACCGAGGTGCCAGTGCCGCGGAAATGCAGATCACGGTCGATGGAAATGCACGCACCTATCTCATCGAACGCCCCAACACGAGCCGGCCGAGTCCCACCGTCATCATGCTGCACGGCGCCAACGGCACGGCCGGGGCGATCGCGCAGCTGACCAATCTTGCACGCCTTGGGCCGCAGGAGGGATTCGTTACGGTCTTTCCGCAATCCCGCGCCAATGTCTGGAACCGCTTCCAACCTGGGCGGGAGTCGCCCCAAGCAATCGAGCTTTTTCGCCGGTTCGGCGGACCGCCCAACGACATCGGCTTCCTGAAGATGCTGGTTGCCGATCTCGTCCGGCGCGGCATCGCCGACCCCGCCCGCGTGTATTTTGCGGGTCTGTAGAACGGCGGCTTCATGACGCTCAGCATGTTCTGCTCGGAGCCTCGCCTGATTGCCGGTATCGGGCTGATCGTCTCGTCGATGCCTGAATCGACCGGCGAAGAATGCCGTCCCGCAAAGCCCCTGCCGGTTGTGATCATGAATGGCACTGCGGACGTGATCGTCCCTTACCGGGGAGGCGTGGCTGCCCCGCTCAGACCTCTGGACCCTTCCACGCTCAGCGTCTGGTCCACCGATCGTCTCGAATTTTATTTCCGGCGCTTCAATGGCTGTACGCAGCCGCCGGAGGCCGCTGTCCTATCGGGACCGCAGGCGCAAAGAATCGAGGTCGGTCGTTCGACGAAATGCGCCGGCGCTCCGGTGCACGCGTACCGGGTGGTCGGAGGTACCCACGTGTCAGTCGCGCAGACATTGAATACCGGCAAGGTGCTCTTGGATTTCTTCCGCGATAGCGCGGCGAGGTCCATTGCCCCGCCGCAACAGGTCGTCAAACGCATCACCTACCGCCGGTTCGACGGGCCCACATTGGTCACTGGTGACATGAAGAGAACCGCAGGCAACGAATGGCTGGAAACCAATACCCGCGGCAGCAAATGGACCTTCCGCTCGATATCCGAAAACAGCTCCGAGATAGTCCTCTACGATGCCAGCCGAGACGTTTACGTCAGGATGGACATACCCGCGCGACAAATGCTGGTGCGGAAAGGAGCAGCGCAGCCCTGGGCGCTCCTTGCCGATATCTCCGGGGTTGAGAATTAGGCATTGGCCAAGCCTCGCAAATCCGCCCAGGCGCGCTACTTCGCCGCCAGCTTGCCGCGCACCCAGGCCTCGAACTGGGAGCTGCAGCCGAGCCGGTGCAGCTCGGACAGCACGTCGTCCTCGGCCGGCAGCCGCTCGAGCACGCGCAAGGTGATCTGCCGGCGCGGGCGGTCGGGCACGAGCACGTAGTAGGTGACGTCAGCGCGCGGCGCCACGCCGGCGGGCCAATCGGCGGTATCGCTGCCCGCCTCCCACTGCACGTCGGCCTGCTGCCCGTTGCCCGCATCGAGAACGGTGACGCGCTCCACCTTGGCGGGGGCGACACGCGCCAGCCGCAGCTTGGCGCCCTTCTCGATGCAGACGGTGCCGTCCACTACGGGAATAGTGGACCAGGAGAAGGCCGCGCGCGGCTTGTCGGGCGGGCGAGCAATGCTGCGCGTCGCGCCGGTGGTCGATTCCGTCGCGCCGCCCGTCTTTAGGATGTTCTTGAGCCAGGCTGTCACGCCCTCGTTGATGGGCTGGCCTTTGGCCAGATCGGCAACCGTCCCGGTGTAGGGACCCTTGATCGTCTGCGTCTTGCCGGAGGGAAGCACGGCGCGGATGTAGCTGCCGGCCGGGAGGGCGATGGTGGCGTTCATGTCGAACGCGCTGCCCACACGGATAGCGGCAACCGTGGATTCCATGACGTAAAGCTGGGCCGCGGCGGAAGACGCGCTCGTCGCACCAGCGACCAGCACGGCGGCCAGGGCCATCACACAGCGAAAAAGCGACATGCTCCTCATTTCCCGTACAACAGCGACCGATCGGCACGAGGGCCGAGCCACCTGCCGAGGTAGTGCCCGGAGAACTCGCCCAGGAACCACGCCGCAATGGCCAACACGAGCGGCAATATGATACGAAACTGCCAGAACACAATTGTGTCCACGGCGATGATGACGGCGCTGGCTACGCCGCTCGCCAGCAGGCCTTGCCGCCTCGTCCGGAAGCCCCAGCCCACCAGGAAGCCGATCGCCGCCATCCCCGCCAGTGCCAACCGCAGGGCGATCGAGTTGGTCTCCAGCTGACGGATGCTGCGTCCATCGATCATCTGCGCGGCGATGTGGGCGTGGATCGTCACCCCGTGCATCTTCTCGCCGGGGCTGTCGGTGAGGGGTGTCAGGTGCGTATCGATCTCGCGCAGGGTGCCGCCCACGAGCACGATCTTGTCCTTGAGGCCCTCGCGCACGATCTTCGCCAGCGGATCGTCGCCGGGCCGCAACAGCGTTTCGGCGGCGGTGGTGAGGAACACATCGGAGCCGTCACGTGGCGTGCGCAGCCAGGCAATGCGCGGCCGCCATTCGGCGGGCGCGGCGCCGGCGCTTTCGGCCAGCTGCGCGGCGAAGCTCTTGGGATACGCAGCCACACCGTCGCTGTAGGGCTGGGCCATGAAACGGACGACGGAATCGCGCTCCGTGGCCAGGTTGGCGTAGCCCGCGGGCCGGCCGACCTCGCGCAGGAAAGCCTGCTGCTTCTCGCGCTGGGCCTGCGTGAGGCCGACGCGCTCGTCGGCCGCAGCCAGTACGACCTTGGCCCCGGCGCGCCGGATGGCGTCGATCAGCAGCAGCTCGTTGTCGTCCGGCGCGGAGGCGGCGAAAAGGAAATCGAGGCCGATGACCTTGGCCCCGGCCGCGTCCAGCGCATCGACCAGCCGGGCCAGCAGGTGACGGTCGACCGGCAGCAAGGTCTTGTACCCAGCCAGCGTGTCGTCGGTGATGGCGACGATGGCCACCTGCGGGTGCTGGCTCGGCAGCTGGTCGGACAGGAACGCCGTGCGCACGTCGCCCATGTAATGCTCGAACCGCAGGAGGCCCGGGGCGTAGCGCGGCGCAAGGTCGGCCAGGAGCAGCGTCGACAGCACGGCGAAAAACGCCGAGAGGACGAGCGGACGCCGAAAGAGCGTTGTGCTGGCCCTGCCACGCGGATAGGGCTCGGCTGTCATGGATAGCATCCCACCTGCTGTGGCCCCTTTACCGTATTGGGGGCGGCTGCTGGCTACAAGCAGACCAACATCATATTGCCCCCTCGCGCCCGTCCCGTGTAAACCCGCCGCGGGGGAACATTGTGACAAATGCCGAGCAACGCCAACTTTCTTGTCCGTCTCCAGACAAAGATGTGCCTCGCCTGCGCGGCGCCGGCCTTCGCGACGGCTGACGACGAGATCAACGCCGACGCGCGGCGGGTAGAGCAACTCGACGAAACGGAGACCGAGCAATGCGTCCGCTAGAAGGGCTTCGGGTCGTTGACCTGACCAGGGTGCTTTCGGGCCCCTACTGCACCATGCATCTCGGCGATCTCGGGGCCGAGGTGATCAAGGTGGAGCGCCCCGGAGAAGGCGACGACACGCGCTCGTTTGCACCACCATTTCAGGGCGATCAGGCGGCCTATTTCCTCTCCGTCAACCGCAACAAGAAGAGCATCACGCTCGACATGAAAAGCGAGCGCGGCAAGGAGGTGCTCTGGCGCCTCATCGATGTCGCGGATGTGCTGGTAGAGAACTTTCGTCCCGGCGCAATGGATCGCCTCGGCCTGGGCTACGATGCCGTGAAGGCACGTCGGCCCTCCATGGTGTATTGCTCGATCTCGGGTTTCGGAGACACGGGCATTCAAAAGAATCGGCCCGGCTACGACGTCATAGTGCAGGGTGAAGCGGGCATCATGGACATCACCGGGCCGCGCGATGGAGCTCCGCACAAGGTTGGAGTGGCGGTCGCCGATCTCGTGTCGGGCCTGAATGCATCGCAAGGCATTCTGGCAGCTCTCTACACGTGCAAATCCACCGGGATCGGCCAACATGTGCGCATCTCCATGTACGAGGCCGTCGCCGCGCTCCTGACCTTCAACGCCAGCATCTTCTAT
>VBAB01000801.1 GCA_005888525.1 Alphaproteobacteria bacterium | reverse complement strand
AGGCGTATCTGCGGCAGGTGGTGCCCAAGATCGAGCGGCACGGCGGCAGATATCTGACCAGAGCGGGTACGCACGAGGTGCTGGAAGGCGACTGGCGGCCCAACCGGGTGGTGATCATCGAGTTCCCGGATATGGCCGCGATCCGGGCGTGGTATGGCTCGCCCGAGTATCAGCCGCTCATTGCGCTGCGCCAAAGCGCTGCGAGCGACGTGATGATCGCACTCGAAGGGGCCTGACGTCAGCGAGCCCTCGGGCCTTGCTCACATACGTGGGCGGAACAGGGAGGCGATCAGCGCCACGCCGACGGCCACCGGTACGGCGATGAAGACCACCATGGTGAGCGTGAGGGCGATGCCGAGCGCCAGGAAGGCGAACAGCGCCAGAAGGGTGGTCGCGACGACGAACACCACAACCCCAATCAGCCAGGCCCTCCACCCGGTGATGACGGTCGTCTTGCCGTTGCGCGTGATGACGATCATGTCGAGAGCTCCGAGGTTGGTGACGTTTACACCGGAAGTGCCCTGCGCACTATCCGTGGACATGGCCATGCCTTGCCGGCTATAGCCGAAGCAAGACGGCGGACGGGGCACTCAATTGAGCGTCAGGGAACAACCAGGCGAGCCGGCCTCCGCCAAGAGCCCGGCGGATGGGCGGCGCACGCTCGCCATCACCTGTTCCGCCCACTTCGTGCACGACGGCATCGCCGACGCGTTCTACGTGCTCCTCCCCATCTGGGCGCAGGCGTTCGGGCTGAGCTACGTCCAGGTCGGCACCTTGCGCATGGCCTATTCCACCGCCATGGCGTTCCTGCAGCTGCCGGCGGGGATGCTGGCCGAACGGGTGGGCGAGCGCACGCTGCTCGCAGGTGGCTCCATGCTGGCCGGCGTCGCCTTCGCCCTGCTGGCGACATCCCAGAGCTACGCGGCACTCGGAGCGCTCATCCTGCTCGCGGGAACCGGCTCGGCGGTGCAGCACCCGATCGCCTCGACGCTGATCTCCAGGGCGTACGCGGTGGCGTCACGGCGCGCGGCGCTGGGCGTCTACAATTTCGTCGGCGACGTGGGCAAGATGGTCGTGGCGGCGGCGATGGGACTGGGCATCGTCGCGATCGGCTGGCGCAGCAGCGTCGTCCTCTACGGTCTCATCGTGGTGGGGGTGGGATTGGTCACGCTCGTTGCGCTCGCGAGCCTCGCCGTCGGCGGGCCACGCGCGCCCCGTAAGGCCGCGCCGGCACCTGACGTCGGCTGGGGGTTCACCAATCCCACGGGCTTCGCTCTGCTCGGTGCCATCCAGCTCATCGACAGCGCCTGCCGCACGGGCTTCCTCACCTTCTTCCCCTTCCTGCTGATCGCCAAAGGGGCGAGCGTGGCGAGCATCGGCTTCGGCCTCTCACTCGTCTTCGTCGGCGGCGCCGCCGGCAAGCTCGTGTGCGGGCTCATCGCCGAGCGGGTCGGCATCCTGCGCACCGTCATTCTGACCGAGCTGGCAACCGGCGCCCTGATCGCTGCCGTCGTGGTCGCACCGCTGGGCTGGGCCATGGTGCTGCTGATGCCGGTAGGGGTGGCGCTCAACGGCACGTCGTCGGTCCTCTACGGCACCGTCGCCGAGTTCGTGCGCGACGACCGCCAGAGCCGCAGCTATGGCCTCTTCTACACGCTGGGCAGCGCGGCGGGGGCGACGGCGCCGTTCGTCTTCGGCATCGTGAGCGACTTCGCCGGCGTGCCGACCGCACTGATGCTGGTAGCCGCGCTCGCCGTCACGACGGTGCCGATCGCGCTGCTGCTCGGCCCGCATATCGCCAAGGGCCACGGCGCGTAGAAGCAACCGAGCGGCCTTCTGCCAACCGCCTTGACATTGCCGAAATCGATGCGTATTAAACCTTTCGGTTATTTAACCTACTGGTACATGACGTCATGCCGGTCGACCGCCTCAGTGCCACCTTTGCAGCCCTCGCCGATCCCACGCGCAGGGCCATCCTGGCGCGGCTGGCGCTGGGCTCCACCTCCGTGACCGAGTTGGCCAAGCCCTTCGAGATGAGCCTCCCCGCCGTCTCCAAGCACCTCAAGGTGCTGGAGCGTGCCGGCCTCATCGCGCGAGGCCGCGAGGCGCAGTGGCGGCCCTGCCGCATCGAGGCGAGCGCCCTCAAGGAGGTCGACGACTGGCTCGAGCGCTACCGCCGGCTGTGGGAGGAACGCCTCGATCGGCTGGAGGATTATCTGAAGGTATTGCAAGCCAAGGAGAAGAAGCGTGAGCGCAAGAAATAACCTCGACCTCGAGCAGGACCCGCGGTCGATCATCGCCACGCGCGTGCTCGACGCGCCGCGCGAGCTGGTGTGGACGGCGTGGACCGATCCCAAACACC
>VBAB01000800.1 GCA_005888525.1 Alphaproteobacteria bacterium | reverse complement strand
GGCGCGAGCGCATTGGCAAAGATCGCCACGAAGGCGATGCCGACGAGGATGAGCGTCGGCAGGAACGGGAAACCCTCCAGCCCGACGAAGGCAGAGCGCGACGGCAGCTCGACGGCTTCAGTTTGCAGGGCCATGCCGTCACCTCTCCAGTCGGATGCGCGGATCGATCACCGCATAGAGGATGTCGATCAGCAGGTTCACCACCACGATCATGCCGCCGCCCAGCAGGACCACGGCTTGCACGACGGGGAAGTCGCGGAACGTAACGCCCTCGTAGAGCAGCCGGCCGATGCCGGGCCAAGCAAACACCATCTCCACCACCACCGCCACGTTGATCATGATGACGAGGTTGATGCCGGCGAGCGTGAGCACCGGGATCAGGGCGTTCTTGAAGGCGTGCTTGGCGATGACGAGCGTTTCGGGCAGGCCCTTGAGGCGGGCGAGCTTGATGTACTCGGAGCCCAGCACCTCGAGCATGGACGAGCGCGTGAGCCGCATGTGCGCGGCGGCGAAGTACCAGCCCAGCGCGAAGGCCGGCATGAGCAGGTGCCATACGGTGCCCGAGCCCGAGGACGGCAACCACTCCAGGTAGACGGAGAATACGAGGATCAGCACGAGGGCGACCCAGAACGAGGGCAGCGAGAGACCGAGCAGCGAGAACACCTTGCCCGCCCGATCCCAGAAGCGGCCCACGCGCACGGCGGCGAGGATGCCGCTCGGGATGCCGATCAGGAGCGAGAAGGCCATGGCGGCGAGCGCCAGCAGCAGCGAGTTCGGCAGGCGCGAGAGGTAGAGCTCGAGCACCGGCGTGCGGTAGTAGAACGACTGGCCGAAGTCGCCGTGCGCCAGGCTTGCCATGAAGCTCCAGTACTGCACCCACAGCGGCTGATCCAGGCCGAACCGCTCGCGCACGGCGTCGATGTCGGCTTGGCTGGCACCGGGCTCCACCAGCAGCATCGCCGGGTCGCCGGTCACGCGTACGAAGAGAAAGATGGTCAGCGACAGGAGAAACAACGACAGCAGGGAGTAGCCCAGCCGCCGGAGAATGTAATGCGCCATGCTGTCCTCGCTCCTACCGCTACTTGCCCGCCAGCGTGACGTCCTCATAAGGCGCCGAGTAGGCGTGCCCGGCGATCAGGCCGAGCCCCGACTCGCCGACGCGCGGCCCGGCAGCGTTGATGAAGGCCAGCTGCCAAATATGCGCGTAGATCGTGCGCTCGTGCACCATCTGCTGGAGCTTCTCCAGCAAGGCCGCACGCTTCTTGAGGTCCAGCTCGGCTGCCTGCTGATCGAACAGCGCATCGAGGTCGGGATAGTTGCCGTAGACGTAGGTGCCGCCCTTCACCACAAAGGCCTGCAGACGGGTGGCGGTATTGCCGAAGGCTCCGCTGGCTCCCTGGATGATGTTCTTGAAGCTTTTCTCCGAGTAGCTCTTGAAGAAGGCCGCCCGCTCGAGAGGCCGCAGCTTGACGTGAATGCCGACGGCCTGGAGGTCGTTGATCACGGCCTCCGCCACGTTCGAGTAGGAGCCGTCGCAGTAGTATTCCCCGGCATCGAAGCCTTTGGCGAAGCCGGCCTCGGCCAGGAGCTGCTTGGCCTTGGCCGGATCGTATTGGGGTGCGGGGGGCTGCCAGTAATACTCGAAAGTCTGCGGGATGATGCTGCCCGTGATCTTGGAATGCCCCAAGGCCAACGCCTGGTTGATGGTCTTGCGGTCGATGGCCAAGCTGGCCGCTTGCCGCACGCGTTGATCGTGCCAGGGCGATTTCGGGTCCCACTGGTCCGGGAAATAGAGCCAGAACGGGGCCTGGATGACGGTCGGCTTGAGGGTGAGCCCCTCGGTGCGCACGACCTCTTCGGCGAGCTCGCCGCGGATCGAGTAGGCAATGTCGATCTCACCGCGCTTGAGCGCCGCCAGTCGCGTCGACTCGTCGGGGATCACTTTGAACATCAGGCGGTGGACGCTGGGTTTCTTCCGCCAATACTGGTCGAAGGCCTCCATGGTCAGCTCGAGGCCCGGCGTGAAGGAGACGAACTTGTACGGCCCCGCGCCCACCGGCGCCTTCTTGAAGCCCTCGTCGCCCACCTGCTCCACGTACTTCTTGGGCACGACCCAAGCCGCCCCGGTGGCGGTTGTGTAGAAGGTGAGAAAGTCGGGCCACGGTGCCTTGAGCTTAAAGCGGACGTGCAGGGGATCCGGGGTCTCGACCGCTGCCACGTGGTCCTTCAGAGGCTTGCTCGACGAGCCGCGATAGCGCTCGTAGGAGAACTTCACGTCCTCGGACGTAACGGCCTCGCCGTTGTGGAACGTGATGCCCTTGCGCAAGGTGAACTCGTAGAGCAGCCCGTCATCGGAAATGGTCCACGACTCGGCGAGGCTCGGCGCAAACGGTTTGCCGGGCATGGGCTTCACAAGCGCATCGTGCAGCGCGTAGTACACCATGTATGGCGTGATGATGCCCGACATCTCGGCGGGGTCGAACCATGTCGGCGCCAGCGAGATGTGCACGCCCCAGGTGAGCTGCCCGTCCGCGCCGACAGCTTTGGCAGGGCCAGGTGCGGCGGCCAGCAGGGCGAAGGCGAGGAGGGCGAAAATAGCCCGGTGCGCGCTTCGAGTCGCGCTGAGACCGTGGTTGCAAAGTACGGTTGAGAGTGTCGGGACAGGCCCGATTGGCATCGTGGG
>VBAB01000799.1:2590-3877 GCA_005888525.1 Alphaproteobacteria bacterium | reverse complement strand
GTCGGGCTCTTCGCGCCTAAAAGCACGCCGCCGGCGATCGTGACGACGTTGCGCGGCGCGATCGGCAAGGCGGTGCAGTCGGAGCAATTCACGGCCGCGCTTGCCAACGCCGGCCAGGAGCTCGCCTATCTCGACGAGCCGGACTTCCAGAAATTCTGGGACATAGACGGCAAGCGGACCGACGAGGCCGTCATCTTCATCGGCCGCCAGGGGTAGACCGGTGGCGGCATTACATGACGGCGGGCCGAGAGCGAGAGGGAAATTACCGAATGAGCAACCCGATCCAGATCCGCATGGGTGGCTACGGACCGGCGACGACCGGCTTCTCGCGCGCGTTGAAAATGGTGGGCGATCAACTCGAGGGCGAATTCGGCGACCGCGTGAGCGTCAAGTACGTCTGGAACATCATGGACCTCGGCTATCGCGCCGAGGATATTCTGTGGCTGGTCGAGCATGGATTGCTCACACTCGGCTATCAGTCGTCGAGCTACCTGACAGACCGCGTTCCCGAACTCGGCTTTGTCGATATGCCCTTTTTGTTCTCCGGCAATGCGCAAGCGCGCGCGGCCATGGATGGAGCACTCGGCGGGTTTCTTGCGCGCCGGATCGAGGAACGCGTCAACTACCGTATCCTCGGATATTTCGAGAACGGCTTCCGCCATATTTCTAATCGGCTGCGCCGCGTGCGCACACCTGCAGACATCAAAGGTATGCGCATTCGGGTGCTACCGAGCGATGTGCAGAAACGCACATTCGAATTACTCGGCGCCATACCGATGCGCATGGATTTGACCGAAGCAATCGAGATGATCAAAGCCGGCACGATCGACGCGCAGGAAAATCCGTTCGCCAACACCGTCACCTATGGTGTCCATAAGTTCCACCATTTCCATACCGTGACCAACCACTTCTATGTCTCGCGGCCGATTTTCGTGCACCGACCGACGTTCGATGCATGGCCTAAGGATTTGCAGGAGGCCATGCGCAAGGCGGTGACGGGGGCAGTCGCGATGCAACGCGAGTTCGCCGTCGAAGAGGACAAGGCGGCGCGGCAGGCCATCCGCGGCCAGGGGTGTGAAATCCTCGATCTGACCGAGGACGAGCACGCCGCCTTCGCCGCGGCCGTCCAACCGCTCCTTGCGGAGGGCCGCGAGACCTATGGACAGAAGATGTTCGACCTGTTGCCTGCGCGCTGAGCCGGCACCATCAGCTGCGCACGCCCGCACGCGACAAGTTCTCTGCGGGCAAAAGTGAAAACGGGAGCCGGTTGCGACGCGGCAATCGCCC
>VBAB01000799.1:0-2540 GCA_005888525.1 Alphaproteobacteria bacterium | reverse complement strand
TGGCGCACGATCGCTTCAGCCTCGACGTTGCATTCGAGGTGATGCAATTCCATCTGGAGCGATCCTGCTCTGGTTCCGCTGAGAACTTCGGGGAGAAGACGCATGCTCCGGGGATTAGGCCTGATGGCCGCAATCGGGTCCGCTCTCGTCGTCGGTTCGACCGTTGCAATGTCACAGACGGCCAAGAAGGGCGGCATCCTGCACTATGCCCTGACGACGGAGCCACCAAATTACGACTGCCACGGAAACACGAACTATGGTGTCTCGCAGGGGGTCTTCCCGCATTACTCCCGGCTGCTGAAGGACGCGGGGGACTGGAAGGAATCCAAGATCGTCGGCGATGTCGCGGAGAGTTGGGAGATTGCATCCGACGGCCGCACCTTCACGTTCAAGCTCCGCAAGGGCGTGAAATTCCACGATGGGTCGTTGCTCACGTCGGCCGATGTGCGGGCGAGCTATGAGCGGCTGATCAAGCCGCCGCCTGGCGTGCTCTCGGCCCGGCAGGCGCTTTATCAGGACATCTCGAGCATCGATACTCCCGACGATCACACGATCGTCTTCAGGCTGTCGGCATCTAATGCGGGCATGCTTGATGGCTTCGCCTCGCCGTGGAACTGCATCTACAGCGCTGCGAAACTCAAGGAAAACCCGAAGTTCCCCGAGACCAACATCCTCGGCACCGGTGCCTTCACGTTCGTCAGCCATGTGAAGGGCCAGAGCTGGGAGGGGAAGCGCTTCGACGGCTACTTCCGGCCGGGCTACCCGCATCTCGACGGCTTCAAGGCCTTCTTCATCAAAGGCTCCGCGCTGGCGACCGGCCTTGCCGGCGGCCAGTTCGACATCGAGTTCCGGGGTGTTACGCCGTCCGAGCGTGACGGGATGCTCGCGCAGATGAAGGAAAACGCGGTCGTCCTCGAAGGTCCCTGGGTGACGAGCCTCATCGTGACACTCAACAACAAGCGCAAGCCATTCGACGACGTGCGCGTCCGTCAGGCCCTGACGCATGCGATCGACCGTTGGGGCGGGTCGGCGTCGGTATCGCGAATTTCGCTCATGAAGCATGTCGGCGGTTTTACTCGGCCCGGTTACGAGCTCGCGCTGGCTCCCGCCGAACTCGAGAAGCTGCCTGGGTTCTGGCGTGATATCGACAAGGCGCGCGACGAGGCCCGGCGACTGCTCAAGGAGGCCGGTGTCGGATCACTCAGGATCCTTCTGCTCAATCGCGATACACAACAGCCCTATACGCCGGCGGGCGTCTTCGTCATCGATCAGTGGCGACGGATTGGTGTCGAGGTCGAGCACAAACAGATCGACCCTAGGGCATACTACGAGGCGCTCTCGCGCGGAGACTTCGACGCGGCCATCGATTTCGTCTCCGATTTCTCGGACGATCCGAACTTGCACTACATCCGCTTGCTATCGCATGGCCAGTCGCCCGTCTCGTACGCCCAACACTCCGACAAGCTACTGGACGAGCTGTTCGAGAAGCAGAAGCGCGCCACGAGCACGGCTGAGCGCAAGCAGCTTACCAGTCGGTTCGAGCAGGTGGCACTGACCGGCGCCTACAACATGCCCCCGTTCTGGTGGCAGCGCATCATCGTGCATCACAAGAAGGTGAGAGGCTGGAAGCTGCTGCCAAGCCACAACAACGGCATGGACCTGACCGAGGTCTGGCTCGAGCAATAGGACCGCTCCCGTGAACCCTTAGCGGACCCGGAGTCTTCACTCTACGGCAATTTTCGTATGGCTGCCAACAACGCGCCCACTGCTCGTTTTGCCGCTTCGGCATTCCTGATCACTGCATCTTGCTGGCTTTTCGGCGCCAGGCGCACCGCCGCGTCTCCACCCACGATCGGCAAAGCGAGCACTGATTTCAGCGTCTCTATGTCCTCTTTAACGGGATCCCGAGTTTTCTTGGCAAGCTCCCCAAGTCGCGCCAACTCTTTGGTCTCATCGGCACTCAGCGCTCCGCGCTCACTTGCGGCGAGAATGGCACTTTCAAGTTGGGCTTGCGCGACAATCGACTTTTCGTCGAGCGCGAGCAAATTGGCCGATGCGGTGTTCCCCGCGAACATCGCCCGTATCATGTCGGGAGCGGCACTGGCGATGCCGTTCAATTCCTCCGCGGCGCTCTTTATTTTGGCGCGGAGTTGCAGCCTGGTAGAATCAGCAGGCTGTGCGTGCGCTGTCGAACCGATAGACCCAAGCGAGAACATCGAAAAAGAACTGAAACACCCCAGGCCCAGCGCAAGCGCGGACATCACGACAAGGTTGGGTGATCTGTATTGCCAAGCAGACCTCAGACCAGCATTCGAATTTGTCAGTCGCGCAGTCTCCGGCATCGTCATTACCTCCGTGTAGGCCGAGCAATTCTTCTCTCTACCCTACCCACTGGATTGGACCTACGCCGCCGTCGCCTGCGAAGCTTGCGCGCTGATAGGGCGCGCGCGGGCAAACTGGCGCGCCGAGGCGCGAAAGTCGCAAGGCGCCCCACGGCGAGTGGTCGCATGTGCGCGCTCTGTTCCGCCGGCGCCGCCGTA
>VBAB01000798.1 GCA_005888525.1 Alphaproteobacteria bacterium | reverse complement strand
AACGAAAACTTGATGACGTTAAGGTCCGCGATGTCAAACCGCTTGACCAGCTGGGTCGGTTGCTGAAAGAGCGCGGCTACTGCCTCGGTTCGCAACTCATGCCTCACCTGCTCGAAGACTTCTGCGGAGCCGCAGAACACATCGACGGTGACCCAGAATGGTCCAGCATTCTTGGAGCGAACCTTCAGGACCCGATCGCCGAGCCTAGGCATGCCCGACCTCGGAGACGTCGAGGCGAAAGGCTTGCATGGGGTGGTTGAGTTCCATCACATGGTTGAGTGCGAACTCGTACACTGGACCACGCTCAGACTGGGCGGGCGAGTAGGGAAAAGCAAAGGTCGGCAGCTCCTCGTCCTTGGTAAGCGGGTAGTGAAGCACATACGGATTGACAAGCTTGCCGATTTCCTCGGCGGTCTCCGCTGTCTGCGCCGTGATCAAACCGAGGATGCCGACCTCGACGGGGTCACCGCGGCGGCTCTCCATGGCGCCAAGGGCCGAGTTCATCCCGATGAGGCGGAACTCGAGCGAATACGCATCGGCATGCAGGCCCATGCGTTGGGCGATCTGACATACCAGATAGGCATGCAGCTCATCGACCCACTGTTGTGCGTGCGTGACGTAGTGGGGATCGCGCAGCACGGCGAGTATCGAGGTCTGATACCCCGCCAGCGTCGCGCCCTCTAGCTTCACCGTATAGCGACTCGGCACCCATCTGGAGCCGGTGACGCGCACACGTCGCGCATCGAGCGGTTCATACCGTGCCTCAGTCACGTCCAGGTACCCGCCGGGCTCGTACAGGATGAAGGGGTCGGAGTTTTCGTAGAGCATATGCGCCGACACGGAATGCGGGGTGCAGCATGCATCCTCGACAAGCGGCTCGACGGTAAATCCCTGGCGGTCGAATTCGAGCAGGATGACGCCGCCGGTGGGATTGGTCGTGCAGAGGGCACCGCATTCGCCGATCTTGGCGCCGTGCCAGGCCGCGCCCGCATGCTCGCCGCGCGCTAGGGGCAGTGCCGAGATGATCGCCGTATCGGTTGTGCGGCCGGCAATGACGATGTCGGCGCCAGTCGCAAGCGCCGCCTGGACTTGTTCAGCGCCAGCCAAGGCGACGATGTTGCTCATGGCGCCAAGTGCCTTGGCGGAAATTTCAGGGGCCGGGCTCAGAGGTGTGATCCGCCCGTCCGCGAGGGCCTTCGCAATGTGCGTCGGTGGTTGGCTGCAATAGAGCCGCGCCACTTTGAGACGCTGGCCGAGCTCGGCGGCAAGCTCCCGAGTAATTTCGAACATCCAATCGACGGTAGCGTCGGTGCCGCATGTGCCTGACGTACCAATGACAAGCGACACACCCGCATGGGCTCGGGCCACCATCAAGTCCCGCCACTCGGATTTGGTGGCAGCGCGTGAATATTTCGAGGTGCCGGAGCCCAGCGAGAAGGGGCCGCTGTCCGTCGAGCCACCGTCGACCGCTATGATGTGGGGCTTAGCCGCAACACCACGCGCCAGCGCCACTCGATCGAAGGTGATCCCAAGGGCACCGGTCGGCACGAGAACACGGGTCGGCATGGCAACGTTCCGTCTCCGATTGGGTTGACCCTGACGTTAGCAAGGATTCATCCCTAGCTGGCCCGGATTGACCCAAGATGTCGTGTTGGTGGTGCGTAAACGTCGACGCGTTGGAGGAACAGCAGCTCCTGTCACTTGGCGGCTGTGGGTTATTCGGCAGTAGGTATACAGCGCAGATGTCACGCGCGTCACTGTCGACGACAGTGAAGGCGCCAATCAAGTTCCGCTTGTTGCTCTGGTCGAGACAGGCTCGGGGCATGCACGCCAACTAGGAGAATTTCGGCAAACCTATACCGTTGCCCTCGACTAACATTCGATTTCGCGCAATCCTGTCAAAGACCCGGCAGGAGACCCGTCATGCCCATGTAGCGTTGGAGCGTTCTTGCATCGTGTGGCCTGGCACTGGTGTTTGCCAGCTCGCCTGCCGGTGCCCAAAAACCCGGTGGCACGCTGGTGCAGATAACCCAGCCGGAGCCTCCAAACCTTGCCCCGTATATTTCAACCTCGGCGCCGATCGGTCAGGTTACGGCCAAGGTGTATGACGGGCTGCTCGAATACGGCTTCGACCTCAAGCCCAAGCCGAGCCTGGCGGAGAGCTGGGATGTTGCCCCGGATGGTAAGACAGTCACCTTCAAGCTGCGCAAGGACGTGAAATTCCACGACGGCAAGCCCTTCACGTCCGCCGATGTGCAGTTCACGATCATGGAGGTATTGAAGAAGGCACATCCGCGCGGCATCAACACGTTCCGCGACGTTACGGCGGTCGAGACCCCTGACGATTCCACTGCGGTGTTCAAGCTTGCCAACGCCGCTCCCTACATGTTGGCGGCGCTATCGGGCTACGAAAGCCCGATGTTGCCCAACCAACAACCCGATCGGCACCGGACCGTTCAAGTTCGTCGAATGGCGGCGCGGGGAGCTCGTGCGCCTCGACAAGAATCCGGACTATTGGCGCAAGGGGCTGCCTTATCTCGATCGCATCGTCATCCGCTTCATCAATGACGAGTCAACGCGCACTGCGGCCCTCGAAAAGGGCGAAGCGCATGTGGCGGGCTTCGGCGCGGTGCCCTACAGCGACGCCAAGAAGCTCGGGCAGCTGCCGAGCATCGAGGTGACGACCAAGGGCTATGAGATGATCAGCCCAGTGGTCGAGCTGCTGATCAATACCAAAAGGGCGCCCCTCGACAATCAAAAGGTGCGCCAGGCGATGGCGTACGCCATCGATCGCCAATTCATCGTCGACAACATTTGGTTTGGATACGGCAGGCCAGCGACGGGCCCCATGAGCTCGAACTTCGCCCCGTCGGGGCTCTATACCGCCGACGTCACCAAGTATCAGACGCCGGACGGCGTCGATAGGGCCAACAGGCTGCTTGATGAAGCGGGCTTCCCCAAGAAGGAAGGCGGCGTGCGCTTCGAGATCGTCCACGATATCACGCCCTACGGGCCAGAGTGGCAACGCTTCGGCGAGGTCGTGCAACAGCAACTGGCCAAGATCGGCATCAAGGCGTCGTTACGCTATGAGGATGTGGCGACGTGGCTGAAGCGAATCTACACCGACTACGATTTCTTCCTGACATCCAACTTCCTCTACAACC
>VBAB01000797.1 GCA_005888525.1 Alphaproteobacteria bacterium | reverse complement strand
GGTTATTCACCTTGATGACGTAGTCGCCGCGCTTGATGCCCAGCGCCTCCATCGTGTCCGCCGCCAGCATGCAGATCTCGGCATCCGCGGCGATGTTGTCGGTGCCGACGGTGTCGGCGTCGAACTGGGTGAACTGGCGGAAGCGCCCCGGTCCGGGCTTCTCGTTGCGCCACACGGGACCGACGGCGTAGCGGCGGAATGGCTTGGGCAGACGATCGAAGTTCTGGGCGACGTAGCGGGCGAGGGGGGCGGTCAGGTCGTAGCGGAGCGAGAGCCACTGCTCGTCCTCGTCCTGGAACGAGAACACGCCCTCGTTGGGGCGGTCCTGGTCGGGCAGGAACTTGCCCAACGCATCAGTGTACTCGATGGCCGGCGTCTCCAGCGGCTCGAAGCCGTAGGACTCGTAGACGTCGCGGATGATGGACAGCATACGGCCGGCGTCGCGGACCTCGTCCGCGGACGTATCGCCCAGCCCCCGCGGCAGCCTCGCCTCGGGGCGTGCATCCTTGTTCGATCTGGCCATGTGCGCTGCAAAAAGCCGCTGAATTTGCGGCGCTTATAGCTGATTGGCCGCCGAGCGCAAAGCGTGAGAGGGTCAGACCCCTCGCCTCGAAGGTCTCTTGTCGCTTTGCAACGTCTGCGCGAGGGGTCTGACCCCCTTTCGACCGAGAATGCCTTGAACGCCGGGCTCAGAGGGCCTAGCGTCAGCGGCTTCGATGCTCGCCACGCGGGACTCGAGGGCAAGGCCGTCCTCGGTGGTGAATTGACGGGGATGTTGGGGACCGCGATGCAGGGGCTCGAAGCGCTTCTGAGCGATCTCAAGCGCGTGCTCACGCCCGGCGCCGCGGAGGCGCCGCTGGCGTGGCTGCTGGTCGCCATCCTGCTGACGCTGGTGGTCGGGCTCATCCTGCTGCTGCGCCGCCGCACTGACGATTCCACGGACGTCGACAACGTGTTTCTCGCCTCCGCCGCCGCCACGCGCAGGGCGCGCGAGATCAGCGAGATCGACTCCTTTGCCCGCCGGGCCTCGGCATCGGCGGAAGAGCTGAAGGGCCGCGTGCGCAAGCTGCGTACCGGGCATTTCCAGCAGGTGAAGATCTACATCGACCACTCCAACTTCATCCGCACCTGGACGCAGGTCGTGCACGGCCGCGACCGGCCGCTGCAACACGACATCAACTGGACCACGCTGCCGCAAGTGCTGATGGAAGAGACGACCGAGTGGCTGGCGAACATCCGCAGGGGCCCGCAGGCGCTGGTCTACCGCGGGACCAACGTCTACGGCACGCTGTTCCAGGAGGACTACTTCAAGCTGCTCGAGACCATGCTGCGGCTGGAGCAGACGGCGCCGGACAAGCTGCCGTTGCCGATCCGGCTGCGCAAGGAGACGGTGGAGCGCTGGCGCGAGGAGAACGAGGCGCACAGAACCGAGCTGATGCGCACGATCCAGCAGGAGCTGGGCTACACCATGGTGCCGATCGTGCGGCGCACGCCGCGGGAGGACCAGCTGATGTCCTGCAACTTCACGGCGGGAGGCATCCCCATCGCGCCGGAGAAGATGCTCGATACCCACATCGCCACCGACCTGATCGGCGATGCCACCTTCGACGTCTACGACATCGCGCTCATCGTGTCGGAGGACAGCGACTTCGTGCCGGCCGTCGATTTCGTGCACGAGATGCGCAACAAGCACGTGGTGCACGTGGGTTTCGGCGGCCATTCCAACGACTTGCGCAGCAAGTGCCACCACCGCATCGATTTGGGGCGGGATCGTATGTTCCGCCGCGTGCAGCGCCCCGGCGATGCCGCGAATGCGCGCGCGCCAACGGCCAAACGATCGGGCGGCGGCGGACAAACGTAGCTCAATTCAGGCTCGCGCCGCGCCCGGCGCTGTCGCTCTTGCCGTCCACATTACGGAGTGCAAGA
>VBAB01000796.1 GCA_005888525.1 Alphaproteobacteria bacterium | reverse complement strand
GCGGCGCCGAGTTGGTCCTTGCGACCCTCCACAGTCTGTCTCCGGCGCCCGGTTTCAGCCCCCGCGGGGCCTTTGGGCGTCATTCTGATTGAGCTTGGGGTCCACTCTATCAGCTCGCGGGCGCGGGTAAAGGCGCGCGCGCCACTCCGACCCGGTGGTGGCGCAGGCGGTCAGGCGCTCAATTGGCTGTGGAGACCTTGGCTGATAGCGTTTCGAGGAAACTGACAAGGTCGGCAGCTTCCCGCGCGGAAAGCCGCAAAGGTCGGATCAGGCGCGCCCCGTCGTCGCCGTGCAAACGCTCCACGTCGATCTCGGAGTAGTGGCGCACTACATCGCGGAGCGTGGCAAGGCTGCCGTTATGCATGTAGGGGCCGGTCTCCGCGACGTTGCGCAGGGAGGGCACGCGAAACTCACCCCAGTTGCGGTGGAGCTGCTCCACATACCGTGTCGGCGATGCCGTGGCCTTGCCCGGATCGTCGTTGTAGCGCCCGAGCAGGTTGAACGGGCTTGCGCGGAGTGCGGCGATGCCGCCGTGGCGGCCGGGGTCCACCCTGCCCGGCTCGGCGAAGAAGGGCACGCCGACGTCGTCGAACTCGCCGTTGGTGAAGTTCGCGCCGTGATGACAGACGGTGCACCGCCCCTTGCCGACGAAGATCTTGAGGCCTCGCTGCGCGGCCAGCGAATAGTTGGCCATCGCCTGCCGATCGGCGCTTGCGAGGGCATCGCGGAAGGCATCGAACGCAGTCCGGCCCGTGGTAATGGTCTCTTGAAACGCTGCCAGGGCTTTCGCCGTATTGACCAGGACCAGCTCAGGCGAATCGGCGGTTGGAGTGGAGCCGAAAATCCCTGCGTAAGCCGCGGCGAGGCCCGGGTCGGCGGCCAGACGCTCGCGCACGAGCTCGGCGGAAGCACCGAGCTCCTTGGCGTCGAGGATCGGGCGCAGGCTCTGCGCCCACAGGCTGTCCGCGGCGCCCGTCCAGCCGAACCAGCGGTTGAGCCGCAGATTGGCGAGCGCAATGGCGTTGCGGTCCACACGCGCGAGCCCGATGCTGCGGTCGCGGCCGTCGGCGAAGGCTCGGGCTGGGTTGTGACACGTCGCACACGCGCGATCCCGATCTCTGGAGAGGCGCGGATCCGAGAACAGCTGCCGGCCCAGTGCGATGGCTGCCGGATCGCCGGAGACGCGGTTGCTTGGATCGGGCGTGAACGTGGGCGGCCACGGTCCGTGCGCCAGGATCGCTGCTCGCTCTTCGTCGCTGAAGGCGACGGGCGGCTCGGGCTTGACCGCTAGGCTCGCGCCGGCGGCGGCAAGGGCCAGGCAGCCGGCCATAATCGCGATGGTTTCAGGTCCACGTCTCGCGACAGGCGCGTGCGCCGGTCGCCCTGGACGAGATCGAAGGTGAGCCGCCACCTGCCGGCCATGTGCAGCATCAGGCCGGTGATGCGGAAGCGGTCCTGTGCCAGCTGCGTGGCGGTCGGCCGGTAGTTCATGCCGTGTCCGTGCGCCGGCATCTGGGCGTCGAGGACGACCTCGCGCACCGCCTCCGGCCCCGGCGCCCGGCAGGCGATCACCTCGGCCGCGAAGAACTGCCCGACCTCGAGGCGGTCCGGCTCCCACCGATAGGCAATCTCGGCCTCCGGCGTGGCGAGCCGCGCGAAGCCCTCCGGAACGGCGCACGCTGCTGCGGGTCCGTTGAGTGCCAAAAAGAACAGCAAGATCGAGAAAGCCAAGGAGCCACGGAATCTCCCAGGGTAGCGTCCAGGTCCCTTCTCCCCTTGGGGAGAAGGTGCCCCGAAGGGGCGGATGAGGCGGCCTTCGCGCGAGAATAGCAAGTGGCCCATCACCAGTTCGGCCGAATGGCTTGCGGGCGCGCCGTCCGCGTCTCGCTCCTGGCTGGCCAAGCGCGCGCGGCCGCAAGCCATGCCTCACGTCCCCTCCCCCGAGCGGAGAGGCAAGCGCCGGGCTCCTAGGCTGGGACTGTTCATTGGCCGAGCGTCCGGGCGGCGAGGCGCTCGGCGTTGCGGAAGGCGATATTGTCGGCCAACTCCGCAGGCAGCTCGGCCAGCCACTTGCGGGAATAGCTGGCGTGCTCGACCACATAGTGCCAGCGCTCGGGCGTGTAGGTGTCCGTACCCACCATGAAGCGCTCGGGGAAGTCGATGAACAGCTGCCGCCAAGTGGGGTCGAGCTTGCCGGAAGGCGCCTGATCGTCGCGGTGGGCGACGTCAGCCCACAGCGTCTCGTACTTGGTCACCATGGCGCGCACCTTGCCGACGGGCTCGAAGCCCGAGTGGGCCCACAGCACCAGCGCCTCGGGGTTGTGCTTGAACATGCGCTCGACGGCATCGGCGTCGGAGTGCGCATGCAGGAAGATGCGGTACTCCTTGGCCAGCTCGACCATGCGACGCATCACGGGTGTATCGGCGTCCGCGCCGTAGGCGTGGAACTCGCCGATGCCTGCATAGGTATTGGCCTTGAGACGGGCCTCTACGTGCTGGATGACGCTCGGGTCCCGGGTCCAGGTGCCGGTCTCGCCGCGACTGCGATAGGGGCGCAGCACCGGCACGATCAGGTCGGGCGCCTCCTTCAAGAGCAACTGCGTGCCGTCGTCGCTCGAGCTCGACACGAACGCCTTCTTGAGCCCCGCCTGTTTGAGCACCTTGATGGCTTCGGGTGGTGGCAGCATCGCCCAGGCGTCCTGGCTGTAGTGGATATGCACGTCGATCACGGGCCGCGGCGCCTGCGCCAGTGTCGAGGCGGTTCCCAGGCCTACGAGAAGGGTAAAGGCCAACAGCATTCGGCGCATGGCGATTGTCCCCGGCTGAGAATTCGGCTCCCATCCTAAGCAAGGTTGCCGCCGCGAGCCAGCGCCTGCGCCAAGCCATGGCGCGCGGAGATGCCAGCGGTTACGATCTCTGCGCGATGTGCATGGCGCATGGCCTTCATCACCGGAGACACGAACATGAGCACCGGATCACTGGCTGGAAAGACGGCCCTCGTGACGGGGGCCTCCCGCAACATCGGCCGTGCCATCGCCCTGAAGCTGGCTGGCGCTGGGGCGGATATCGTCGTCAATACGCTGAGCGATCGCAACGCGGCGGAAGGTGTCACCCGCGAAATCCAAGCTCTGGGGCGCAAGAGCCTAGTTCAGGTCGCCGACATTACCGATCGGGAGGCCGTCAGCGGGATGGTTCGCGAAGCCAACGCGGCCCTCGGTCCGATCGATATTCTCGTGTGCAACGCGTCTAGCCGCGGCCAGGTCGACTTTCTCGATCTCGACTACGCCGCCTGGCGGCGCGTCATCGACATTTCGCTCGACGGGACGTTCCACTGCGCGCAGGCCACGCTGCCCGGCATGATCGCCAAGGGCTGGGGACGCATCATCACGCTCGGCGGCATTGCCTGGCACGCCGGCGTCAAGCGGCGCGCGCACAATCTGACCGGCAAGTCAGGCCTGACCGGGCTAACGCGCGCGCTGGCCGTGGAGTTCGGCGACAGGGGGATCACAGCCAACGTCATCGCGCCCGGCGCCATCGAGACGGCGCGGCCCGCCTCGGCCGGCGTGTCGCCGATCAGGAACAACATGCCGCCGGTTCCCCGCACCGGCCACGTCGACGAGATTGCTTCCGCCGCGCTGTTCCTCGCGCAGCCCGAGCAGGGCTATCTCACCGGGCAAATCATTCACGTCAACGGCGGGGCCTATCTGGGAACGTGAGGGGATCAATAACCGCGGAATGCGCCGTCATTAATGACCTCATGCGGCACGCAACCGGGAACTTAAGCGGGCGGACGCTGTTCTCTCCGGCAGGCAACACCGGAG
>VBAB01000215.1 GCA_005888525.1 Alphaproteobacteria bacterium | reverse complement strand
CTCGAGACCGGCATCCTCGATGCCGATATCTATGGCCCCTCGCAGCCGCGCCTGCTTGGCTTGACCGGCCGGCCGCAGGTCGCGCACGGCAACACGTTGCGGCCCATGCAGGCCTACGGCCTCCGAGCCATGTCCATGGGCTTCCTGGTCGATGAGGGCACGCCGATCATCTGGCGCGGGCCGATGGTGGTCTCGGCGCTGACCCAGATGCTGCGCGACGTCGATTGGGGCGCTCTCGACGTGCTCGTCATCGACATGCCGCCCGGCACGGGCGACGTGCAGCTCACCATGGCCCAGCAAGTGCCGCTGGCGGGCGCCATTATCGTCTCGACCCCCCAGGACCTCGCGCTGATTGATGCCCGCAAGGGCCTCAACATGTTCCGCAAGGTCGACGTGCCGGTGCTCGGCATCATCGAGAACATGAGCTATTTCGTGTGCCCCAAGTGCGGGGAGCGCTCCGACATCTTCGGACACGGCGGCGCAAGGAACGAGGCCGAGAAGCTCGGCATCCCCTTCCTCGGCGGCGTGCCCCTGCACATGGACATCCGCGCCACCTCCGACGAGGGCCAGCCGATTGTCGCCTCGAGCCCGGACAGCGTGCATGCGCAGATCTACCGCGACATCGCCGCCAAGGCCTGGAGCGAGCTGCAGGAGAGCTCGGGTGCGCGCCTGCAGCCGCCGAAGCTCGAGATCGCGCCGGGCGGGGCCGAGCTGGGCGTGACGTTCGAGGGGGCAAAGCCGTTCGCGCTTTCCGCCGAGATGCTGCGCGTGATGAGCCCCTCCGCCGAGGTGCAGGGCCATTCCCCCGAGCAGCGCGTCACCGTCGGCAAGAAGCGCAACGTCAAGATCAAGGAGCTCAAGCCGGTCGGCAACTACGCGGTGCGCATCGTTTTCGACGACGGCCACGACACGGGGCTCTACGCCTGGTCCTACCTGCAGACGCTGCACACCGAGCGAGACAAGCGCTGGGCCGAGTACCTCTCCGCACTGGCACAGAAGGGGCTGGGCCGGGGTTGAAGCTCAAAGCACCAGGACGAGCCGCAGACCAGCGTCTATGACCGGCATCAGGTTGTCTGGCACTCTGCCGATTCGCTCCGTCAAAATGATTCTGTTCATTGTGGTTACGTGCATGACGACAGCGACCGAAGGTTTTCCGAGGCCCGTCGCCTTGCCCGCAGGCAAGCGGACGTTTCCACGGTAGTGCTCGCGAGTCAGATTCGCTGTTACCGGGACTACGAGAACGGTTCTCAGATGACTCTCATTGAGGAAGTTGGCAGAGACGATGACCACGGGTCGCCGGTATCCTGGCTCTGATCCGACAGGCTCACCCTGGCCCGCCCACCAGATTTCGCCCCGCCTCATTCGTCTTGTTCCAGGCCGGCAAGGACCTGCCGACTATGCTCCAGCCAAGCCTCCTCGCCGTCCGACGGGTCACCATATTTCTCAATGTTGCGGTTGATCTCGGCCGTCAGCTCCTCTTCTCGACGCCGCTCCAGATAGGCTTCGAGCGCCATCTGAACGAGCCTGCTGCGCGAGACGCCGAGGTCCCTGGCGGCGATTTCGGCTTCTTTGAAGAGCGGGTCGGGCAGGGAAACGGCGGTTTTCATGAAGCAGACCTGTGTGGGCTCTATTGGTTCACTCTTTCCATTCCGAGCGCTTCATCCCCTCGACAACGAGATGCTGCAGGAACGGATCAATCTCGTCGGGATGCTTTGCCAAGGAGCGATTGAGCGCTGCCGTGACCTTTTTAGCGCGCCGTCGCTCGAGATAAGCCTCCAGCGCGGTCTGGATGAGCTTGCTGCGCGAGAGCCCGAGCGCCTTGGCGGCGGCTTCGGCCTCCTTGAACAGAGGATCGGGAATGGAAATGGCAATTTTCATACCTAAAGTATAACCGCTGCCAACACTCCACGCAATGCGGGCGTTCAGCGCCGCCCGGCTTTCTTTGCCACCAGATTGTTGGTGGAAACATTTGATTTTACGGTGGATTTAATCGCACGCATCAGGCCGTCGACAGCAGCGGCCACATATCCCGGCAAGGCGAACGCCGCACGATGCACCGCAGGCGTGTAATAGCGCGCGGTGATGCCGCGCTTCGTCACGCGGCGCGCGAGCGTCGCTTCCGCGACATCCAGCAGGCCCGCGTCGTCGCTCGCCCAGTTGAGCGCGAAGGGCCCGCCGAAGTAGCAGGGTTGCGTGCACATGTAGGGTGAAGCCACCCTGAACAGCGAGGCGAAAATCTCCGTCGTCGCCCGCAGGTGCTCGGGAAACAGGAACGGCAACCCGTTCTGCGTCACCAGGATGCCACCCTTCTTCAGCGCGCGCTTGCAGTCGGTGAAGAAGGCGCGCGTATGCAGCACGGCGCTCGGGCCGATCGGCTCGGAGCTGTCGACGATGATGGCGTCGAACCTCTCGCGCGTGTCGGCCACATATTTCAGCCCATCGGCGATGACCACCTCGGCGCGGGGATCATCGAAGCAGCCGTCGGCAATCTGCGGATAATGCTCGAGGGAAAGATCGATGACGGTGCGGTCGATCTCGCACAGCGTCGCCTTCGCCACCGAAGGGTGCTTGAGCACTTCGCGCAGCACGCCGCCGTCGCCGCCACCGATCACCAGCACGCGCGTCGGCGCCGCTAGCGCCATCAGCGGCACGTGCGCCATCATCTCGTGGTAGACGAACTCGTCCAAGGTCGTGAGCTGGCACACGCCATCGAGCATCAGCACGGTGCCCCACGTCTCATTCTCGAAGATGGCGAGATGCTGATGCGCAGTCTTGACCTCGTGCAGCACCTTGGACGCTTCGAGGCGCACGCGCCAGTGCGGGTGGAACGTCTCTTCGATCCAGCGAGCCATGGACAGGAGCCCCCAAACATCGGCACGAGCGCACCCGGCCGTCGACGACAATAGCAAGACGCGCGCAGCCATCCCGAGACTGCGCGCGCCAATTCCGGCGAGTTACTGGGACTTACGCGGCTCGTCGCGCCTTGGCGACGCGTACCGGCACCTTCTTGGGCGCGGCCGTGATCCAACTGCGCTCTTCGAGCGAGCCGGCGCGCAGGTGCTCCTTGACCACGGTCTTGTTGGGCTTGAAGGCCGCCTTCAGGACGTCGACGGTCGCATGCGGATCGCAGCTGCCGCACATGAAGACGTCGAGCGCCGCATAGCCGGCCTCTGGCCAGCTATGGATCGAGATGTGGCTCTCCGCCAGCACCGCCACTCCCGAGACACCGCCGTTCGGGGTGAAGTGATGCAGGTGGATATGCAACAGGGTTGCGCCCGCCACTTCGACGCAGCGTTTCAGCGTCTCTTTGATGTGCTTGAGATCGTCAAGCCGCTTGGCGCCGAACAGGTCGATGATGAGATGGGTGCCGGCGTAGCGATGTCCATCCCGCTCGATGAAGTAGTCTTTCCTGTCGTCGTGCGCTACGTGCGCGGATTGACCATGATCTTCCTTTTGGGCGGTGCTTGAACGGGTCAAGTCCATCCCCAATTGGAAGAGGGAATCGGTGTAAGCCATGGGACCCCTCCCCAACCAGTAGACAGATAACCCGCCGCCCCACGGATCAGGATGAACCGCAGGGCGAACGGAACCGGTGATATGAGGCCAATCGCCCCCTCGCGCAAGGGGAAAGCGGGGCTGTGGCGAAAATTTCGCGCGCAGTGTCGGGGTACGAGTGCGCCGACAACTCGAGCTAGGCTACTGCTTCTTGAAGAGCTTTTCCAGGATGTCGCGCGGCTTGACCTTCTGCTGACCGTCGCCGCCACCGAGCAGCCCTTTGATCGCGTCCTCGACCTCCTGCGACTTGAGGCTCTTGCCGATCTGCTTCATGGCCTCGAGGATCTGCTCCTGTCCGGCCACGCTGATGTTGGGCTTCTCCCACGGCCCTTCGATGCGCACAGGAATCTCGACGTTCGACAGATTGATAACGGCGCGCTCCGTAGTGGCGTTGAGATTGGCGATCTTCGGCCGCACCGTATAGTCGAGGCTGCGCGCGGGGAGATTGAAGCTGCCTGCACCGGTGACGCGCAGATTGGTGCTCACCAGCCGCAGGTCCTGGTTGTCGGCCACGCCATTGGCGATGGTGAATGTGCCGGCAAGCTCGCTGAAGGGTGTCTTCTCCCCGGCGGCAACGCGCAGGCCCGCGAAGCGCCCCTGCTCGATGCCGCGCAGAATCTTGGCGACGTCGACGGCATCGATAGATCCATTGGCCGTCGCCATATCCACCTTGCCGTTCAACGTGGTGATGATCTGGCGCTCCGTGACGCCCTGCCCCGCAATCGCGACTGCGATAGTGCTTTGCCCCTCGAGCCAATCCAGGCCCAGGGCATCCGTCAGCAGCGGTCGTGCGGAGATGCCTTCGAGCATCAGGTTGGCCGTGGTCGCCGGAGTCTGGCCGCGACCGTCGAGCGTCACCACCCCGCGCCCCCGCCCCTCGTAGAGCAGCATCTCCTGCAGCGCCAGCTTGGCGACGCTGTCCTTGAGCTGCAGCGAGAGCCGGACCGGACCCGTCTTCATGTCCTTGTAGAGAAGGCGGTCGGCGGACAGGGCCAGATCAGCGTCGGCAAGACCGAGTGGGGCCAGATCGATGAGATCATCGCTCCAGTCCGCCTTTCCGCCAGGCTGCTTGGTGAAGCCGCGCACCTGCGGCACCTTGCGAGGAGCGGCCTGCGACGGCCTGCTATCCGGCGCCGCAGCGTCTGGGCCTGGGCGAATCAGGATGCCGCCGATATCGAGCTGTGAAAGTCTCAAGGTGCCGCTGACATACGGCCGCGCTGCCTTGGTCTCGATTGCCAGCGAGCCGTTGAGCGACGTATCGCCCAGCGTCGCCTCCAGGTCGGCAAGCGCGATGCGGTCGTTTCCGCCCGTCAGCGAGCTCGAGAGCGCAAGCGCCCCGGTATCGCGCCCGGCAGCGATTGGTTTGCCTACCCAGCTTCCGAGCGTCTGCGCGGAGGGGGACTTGAGGCGGATCCTGCCTTCGAGCGCGAGCCCGGCAGAGACCTCGATGGTCCCGTCGTAGCTGGCCTCCACGGGCTGGCCGGCGAGCTTGACCGTGAGCTTGGCGCTTTGCTGGTCGAGGAGAGCGCGCAACGGCGACAGGTTGCTCTCCAGAGCCACCTTCTCTCCGCGCCAGGCGAAGCTGCCCTTCGTGGTCAACGGGCCGGCGCTGTCGCCGAGCGCAAGGTCCAGCTCGAGCGAGGTGACGTCGTAGCGCGCTCCGGACCGTTCGTCGACATAGCGGACACTGCCATCGACGACTTGAATGCTGGCGGGCGAGAACATCTCGAGCGTTGCCGCGAGGTTGCCTCCACCCGCGAGGCGTCGCGCGTCCTGTGCTTGTGGCGCAGAAACCGGCAGGGGTTGCAATCGTCCATCCCCGCTCGTGGCCGGCTGTGCGGCTTTCACCGGCCGCGTCGGCGCGAGAGCGAGATCCCAGCTGCGCCGACCCTGCGCGTCGACCCTGAGCTCGACCGCTGGCCGCGTCAGGACGACCCGCCTGACGCTGGCCTGCCCTGTGAGCAGCGACAGGAGCCCGACCTCGGCCTTGAGCGCCTGCACCGCCAATGTCGGCGCGCCGCCCATATCGGGTGGCGCCGAGACGGCGACGTCCACAAGGGAGAGGGCAGGCCGCGGAAAGAGGACGAGGGATGTGGACCCGGACACGACCAGGTCGCGGCCAGTACGCGACTTGACCTGTTGGACCAGCCGGTCGCGCACCAAGTCGACGGGCGCAGCGACGATCAGGAACGTGACCACGCCGAGCAGCAGACAGCCCACGCTCAGCGCCGCGTATCCGGCAATGACCAGCCAACGGTTGCGTTGCCGACCGGGCCGAGGCCGGCCTTTGCCGCGTCGCGTCTCGGGCCCCAGCGTCAGGTATTCCGTCATGGTGGCGATCTTGGGCGGAGGAAGGAGGTCCGGTGCGTCTCGGTTGCTGCAATGAACACAAAGCCTTAGTGCAAATTATGTCACAGACGGGAGCGAATGGGAGGGTGGGGACAGCATTTTTTCCACGCCTTCGCTGCTTTCGACATCTGGAGGGTGAGGTGGCGCCCGCCAGCCGCGCACCTTATCATCCGCGGATTGCGGTTGGTCCCGGAGCCTCGCGATGCCCGCCGTTCGCATGCTGATTGGAGCGTTATTGGCGCTGGTGGCAGCCTTCTGCCCACGCTCGGCATCGGCGCAGCTGGCCGATCGCTGCCTAGCCGTCGCGCAGGCGCCGCGACTGGTGCAGCCCGCCGATTATCGCCCCAGCGCGCTCGAGCCCACGCAGGCGCGCCTGACGTTTGTCGGGCACGCGACCTGGCTGATCGAGAGTCCCGGCGGGGTGAAGATCGCCACCGACTACAACGACTACCTGCGGCCATCCGTGATTCCCGACATCGCCACCATGAACCGGGCGCACACCACGCACTACTCGAATTTCCCCGACCCCGACATCAAGCACCTGCTGCGCGGCTGGAACCCGGACGGCGGACCCATCAAGCACGACATGACGGTTGCCGACGTCCGCGTGCGCAACGTTCAGACCAACATACGCGACTGGAGCGGGGGGTCGATCGCGTACGGCAACTCCATCTTCATCTTCGAGATCGCGGGGCTGTGCATCGGCCATCTCGGCCACCTGCATCATACGCTGACCGACCAGCAGATCGCCCAGATCGGCCAACTCGACGTGGTGATGGTGCCGGTCGATGGCAGCTACACCATGGATACGGCCGGCATGGTCGAGGTGTTGAAGGCCTTGCGCGCGCGCCTCATCCTGCCGATGCACTACTTCAATCCCTACACGCTGAACCGCTTCCTCGACCGCATCCGCAACGACTTCCCCGTCGAGACGGCAAAAGAGCCCACGATCGTCGTCTCGCAGGCGACGCTGCCGAGCGAGCCCAAAGTGCTGGTGTTGCCGGGGAACTAGGTGCGCGGCAGTCGGTTAGGCCTGTGCTGGCCCGTTCGCAGCCTGGGCCAGCGCAGGGGTCGTTCTCAGTTCGCCACGAAGCAGTAGATCAGGCCGGCGCCGCCAGAGGCCTTGAGTAAATCCTGGCTGCACCCGCGCGAGCCATGCGAGGAGTTCCAGGACTTCATGTGTCTGGTTTCTTTCTTGAGGCCAGCGCGGTCATGATGGCCGACGATGGCCGAGCCTTCGCCACTCTTCGTCCAGTTCCCGCACGTGGTATCGCCGCCGGCGGTCGAGTACATGCCTTGCGGGTCGGAACCCGTCAAAATGTCGTGCGTGTTCACGGGGTCGCCGCTGCCGCTGATAACCTCACCTTTCTCGGTCAACGCCGTCTGCTTGTTGACGTTGACCGAGGCCGAATGCAGATCGTCCACGCTCGTGCCCACCACCACGCCCTTGGCATTCTGCCACGGGCCCTTGCCGATGCGATCGCGCGCGTTGACACCCGCGTCGCCGCCTGGCGCGGTCGTGCTCAGATAAGCGCGCCAGTTGGTACTGGTCGCCCCTGCCGCCTTGGCGAGCGCTGCGCAGTGCGCGTCCGCGCCGTCGAGACCGCCGAGATCGGCGCCATTGCCCTTGCCGACACTGGTGACAAAGAACGTCATGCCGGCTTGCTGGGCGTGCACGCCGGCCGTCAAGCCAAGTCCCGTCAACGCCGAAGCTGCCAACAGCCGAAGTCCAATCCTGCTCGCCATGGTATCCTCGCCGTTCAATTGGTAGTTGTGTCGATCATTCGCGGCCACACTGAAGTGGGCCCGGGCTGTTTTTAGCACTCGGGGGCGCGCGCAACCAGTCGCGCGGACCAGACGGCGGTGTCTGGGCTATCGCGTGCGGAGATGCTCGTTCAGGGCGGCGAGCTGCAGGACGTCGCGGCCGGCGCTCGCCGCCAGCACCCTGTCGAGGTCGGCCAGACTGGCATCGAGCGCCTCCTCGTCGGAGCCGCCGTTCAAGAGGTTACCGAGGAACAGCCCGGCAAAGAGATCCCCGGCGCCGTTGGGAATACCGGCCCGCTTGGGCATCACACGCTCCACGTGTCTGCCGGGCGCCGCCAGGAGCGTGGCGACTCCGGTCTCGGTCTCGGAAGCCGAGGTGACGATCACGGTGGGCGGGCCGAGGCGCCGTGCTGCCTGCTCGGTCTCCTGTGAGCTCCGCGATGGCCTGCCCGTGAGCCAGGATAGCTCGAACAGATTGGGCGTGGCGATGGTGGCGAGCGGCAGCAGCGAATCGCGAATCGCCTCGGCCGTCGCCTGGGCCACGTAGAGCCGCCCGGCATCGCCGACGACGGGATCGACCAGCACTGGGATGCCCGGCTTCGCCGCCTTGATGCGCCGGACCGCCTCGGCCGCGGCAACAACGCCTTGCGGCGAGCTGAAATATCCCGTCAGCACCGCATCGAGGGATGGCCAGCAACCGTCGGCCTCCAGCGCGGACAGCATGTCGGCAAGCTCTGCCGCGGGCACGTCGCGCTTCGCCAGGCGGCCGAGGCCCGGCCGGCTCGACAGCAGGACCGTCGGCAGCGCCCACACCTCGTGGCCCAGGTATTGCAGCGCCGGCACGGTCGCTGCGAGGCCGACAGCCCCGCGCACCACGTGCGATGAGATCGCCAGCACCTTGCCCATGGCATCCTCAAATCACATTGCGCTCGCGCAGCGGCCGGCCCTCGGCGATGCGGCCGTAGCCCAGGCGCGTCAGATCGATGGTTTGGAAGGCACCGTGCACGATCAGCTCTGCGATTGCCCGTCCAGCCGCCGGGCCCTGCTGC
>VBAB01000214.1 GCA_005888525.1 Alphaproteobacteria bacterium | reverse complement strand
CGGCGTTGAAACACAACATTTGCCAAATCTCTTGTGGGTTCACCCCACCCCTAACCCCTCCCCATCATCATGCCGAAGGCGTGTCTTCGACACGACGGGAGGGGAATACGTCGGCGCGAGTTGGGATGGCGGCGTTCAATCCTTCTGCAAATCCCGCCGCACCTTCTCGCTGGCCAGCAGCCGCTCGATGCGATCGGCTTCGTCGAACGTCTCGTCGGCCAGGAAGCGCACGTCGGGAGCGAACTTCAGATTGATGGCGTGCGCGATCTCGCCGCGGATGAACTTCTTGTGGCTCTCGAGCGCCGCCAGCACCGGCTGCAGGTCCTTGCCGCCCAACGGCATCACGTAGACGGTGGCAAGGCGCAGATCCGGCGACATGCGCACCTCGGGGACGGTGACGACGTGCTTTGCGAGCACGTCGTCGTGAATCTCCCCGCGCGTCAGCATGTCGGCCAGGGCGTGCCGGATCAGCTCGCCCACGCGCAGCTGGCGCTGGGAGGGCCCCGCGGTCTTCTCTGATTTCCGGCTGGCCATCTCTTTCCGTCTTATTGGAATATCGGACCCTCGTGAGCCCTTCTCCCCTCGGGGAGAAGGTGCCCCGTAGGGGCGGATGAGGGGGCCTTCACCGACGCTAAAGAAAGTCCCCCTCACCAGTTCGGCCGAATGACTTACGGCCGCGTCGTCAACCCATGTGTCTGTGGTCCACGAAGTGGATGCGACCGTAAGTCATGGCCTCACATCCTCTCCCCAAGGGGAGAGGCGGGCCCAACCTCCCATGTTAAAGCGACCGGGCGATGGTCTCGACGTTGAAACACTCGATGACGTCACCGGCGCGGATGTCCTGGTAGTTGGCGAACGCCATGCCGCACTCCTGGCCGGCCGGCACCTCGCGCACCTCGTCCTTGAAGCGCTTCAGTGTCGAGAGCGTGCCTTCGTGGATGACGACGTTGTCGCGGATCAGGCGCACCTTGGCGCCGCGCTCGACCTTGCCTTCGGTAATGCGGCAACCCGCGATCTTGCCGACCTTGGAGATGTTGAACACCTCCAGGATCTCGGCGTTGCCGAGGAAGATCTCGCGCACCGTCGGCGCCAGCAAGCCGGACATGGCCTTCTTCACGTCGTCGACCAGATCATAGATGATGTTGTAGTAGCGGATCTCGACGCCGATCTGGTCGGCCGCGAGCTTGGCCTGCACGTTGGCGCGGACATTGAAGCCCACCACCACCGCGCGGGAGGCGTTGGCCAGCGCCACATCGGATTCGGTGATGCCGCCGACGCCCGAATGCACCATGCGCGCCTCGACCTCGTCGGTGCCGAGCTTGCGCAGCGCCCCGGCGATGGCCTCGACGGAGCCCTGCACGTCGCCCTTGACGACGAGCGGAAACTCCTTGCGGCCCGCCTCCTTGAGCTGCTGCATCATCTGCTCGAGCGTGCGCGCGGTGCCGGCGGAGCCCAGCGTCTGGCGGCGCTTGCGCACGCGATAGTCGGTGATCTCGCGCGCGCGACTGTCGCTCTCCACCACGGCGAACGGATCGCCCGCCTCGGGGGCGGAGTCGAAGCCCAGAATCTCGACCGGCACCGACGGCCCGGCCTCCGTCACCGTCGCACCGAGATCGTCGATGAGAGCGCGCACGCGCCCCCAGGCCGCACCGGCGACGACGATGTCGCCGACGCGCAGGGTGCCGCGCTGCACCAGAACGGTGCCGACCGGACCGCGACCGCGCTCCAGCTTGGCCTCGATCACGACGCCTTCGGCGGAGCGATCCGGGTTGGCCCGCAGATCCAGCAGCTCGGCCTGCAGGCTGATCGCCTCGAGCAGCTTGTCGATGCCGGTCCGCTTCAGGGCCGAGACCTCGACCTCGAGCGTCTCGCCCGACATGCTCTCGACCACGATCTCGTGCTGCAGCAGGGCCGTGCGCACGCGATTGGGATCCGCGCCCGGCATGTCGATCTTGTTGATGGCCACGATCATTGGAACGCCGGCGGCCTTGGCGTGGTTGATGGCCTCCACCGTCTGCGGCATGACGCCGTCGTCGGCGGCGACCACCAGCACCACGATGTCGGTCACCTTGGCGCCGCGCTGGCGCATGGCGGTGAACGCCTCATGGCCCGGCGTGTCGATGAACGTGACCTTCTGGCCGTTGGGGGTCACCACCTGATAGGCGCCGATGTGCTGGGTGATGCCGCCTGCCTCGCCGGCCGCAACGTTGGTGTGGCGGATGGCGTCGAGCAGCGAGGTCTTGCCGTGGTCGACGTGGCCCATGATGGTGACGACGGGCGCGCGTTGCTGCTGGTTCTCCTCCTCGTCGGTCTGGCCGATGAAGCCTTCCTCGACGTCGGCCTCACGCGCTTGGGCGTGTGGCCGAACTCGCGCACGATCAGCTCGGCCGTGTCGGCGTCGATCACGTCGTTGATCTTGTGCATCGCGCCCTGCCCCATCAGGAGCTTGATGACGTCGACGGAGCGCTCCGTCATGCGGTTGGCCAGCTCCTGGATGGTGATCACCTCGGGGATGATCACCTCGCGCATGACCTTGTCGCGCGGTTGCACGACGCCGGCCTGGCGCAGCTTCTCGCGCTCGCGGCGGCGCTTCAGGGAGGCCAGAGAACGCTCGCGCTGCGCCTCGTCGAAGGCATTGTTGATGGTGAGCTTGATGCGCTCGCGCTTCTCCTCGCCGACCTTGACGGGGCTCTTGGGCGGCTTGGCGCCCTTTTTCTTGGCGCGTGAATCGTCCTCGACCTCGGGCTCGATCTCCAGAGCACGCCCGCTGCGCTTGGCGATCTGCTCGACGCGCTTGGGCGCCTCGTAGCCCTTCTTCTCGGCCGGGCGTGCCTTGGCCTCGACAGTCGCCCTTTCCGCCGCCGGCGCCTCGGGCCTCTCGACGACTTGCAGCTCCGCCGTGGCAGAGGCAGCGGGCTCTTCCTTCGCGGGCTCCGGCTCGGGCTTCGGCCGCAGCGCCTCCAGGCGCTCGCGCTCGCGCTCCTCGATCTCGGCGCGCTCCTTCGCCGCCTCCAGCGCGCGCCGACGCGCGTCGAGCTCGTCGGTGGAGAGACCGCCGGGCCGCTCCATCACCTCGGCCAGCAGCCGATCCGCCTCCGTCTGCGGTGTCGCCGCCTCTTCGGCCTCGGCGCCGCCGGGACCGGCGATGGTGCGCTTCTTCTTCTTCTCGACGACCACCGACTTGGAGCGGCCATGGCTGAAGTTCTGCCGGACGTGGCCGGATTCGACCGTCCGCTTCAGGCTCATCGGCTTGCGCGGCGCTGCTCCGCGCAATGTCTTCTCGGTAGTCTCTTTCGTCTCAGTCATGCACGTCCTGTGTTTGGTTGACTAGCGGCTGCACGCCGCCGCCCGGTTCCTGGCCCAGCCGGTAACGCCTAAGGCGCCGTGCCTCTTCGATTAGCCGATGGGTCGCGCCGCCCCCGGCCGCTGCAGCATGTATCACATTTGGCCGTCCCATGGCCAAGCTCATTTCGGCGCTGGTCAATTCGCGAATGATCGGTGCCGGCTTGCCCTCGACATCCGCTAGGGCCTTGAATTTACGATCGAGTTTTGCCACCCCGTCGGCTGCGGCATCGGCGGCGTGAACAAGGACGGCCGCCCTCTCCCGCGTGATCAGCTCGTCCACCTTGGCAAAGCCGGCAACGACGAGGCCCGCCTTGTTGGCGATGCTCAGCGCGTCGGCCAGCCGTCTCGCCATCAGCCTCTCGACCAGGGCCGGGAGGTCGGGCGGGACCGATATCTGCCGCTTCAGACTCCTGGCGAACGCGCCCTTGCGCACGGCAACAGCCACGGCCTCCCGCGTCGCGTCGACCCATACGCCGCGACCGGGCAGGCGCCGCGCCAGGTCGGGTACAATTGCCCCATCCGGGCCGGCAACGAAGCGAATGAGCTCCTCAGGCGGCTTGTGCGCACGCGAGACGGCGCATTGGCGCAGCGGACCGCCGTCCACCTCGCCGTCGCAATCCAAGTCCTCCGCCCGTGCACCCATTACCTATGCTGCCGCTCCACGACATGGCTGCTTACGCCTTGACCGCCACGGGCGCCGCCGCCAGCTCGGCCTTCGCCGCTTCGGCCGCCGCTGCCGCAGCCGCCTGGTCGGCGCGCATCTTGTCGAGCGCCTCCTGGGTGACCCAGCCCGCGGCGATGCGCGCCGCCATGATCATGTCCTCCACGTCCTTGCGGCTGATCTCGAAGCCTTCGAGCACGCCCTTGTGCCGCACGGGCTCGGCGTCCTTTTCTTTCTTGCGCTCGGTCCAGCCGGACAAATCGTCGGTCTCGGCGCCGGCCAGGTCCTCCAGCGTCTTGATCTCGTTCTCGCCGAACGCGACCAGCATGGCCGTCGTCACGCCGGGGATCTTGGCCAGATCGTCGGAGACGCCGAGCTCCTTGCGCTTGGCCTCGCGCTCGGCCTCCTGCCGCTCCAGGTATTCGCGCGCCCGCGTCTGGATCTCCTTGGCGGTGTCCTCGTCGAAGCCCTCGATATGCGCGATCTCGCTGGCATCCACGTAGGCCACTTCCTGCACCGTCTCGAACCCTTCCGTGGCGAGCAGCTGGGCGATCACCTCGTCGACATCGAGGGCCTCCATGAAGCGCTGCGTGCGCTCGGTGAACTCCTTCTGGCGCCGCTCCGACTCCTCCTGCTCCGTGAGGATGTCGATGTCCCATCCGGTGAGCTGGGAAGCCAGCCGCACGTTCTGCCCGCGCCGGCCGATCGCGAGCGAGAGCTGGCTTTCCGGCACCACCACCTCGATGCGGTTGGAGTCCTCGTCCAGCACCACCTTGGTGACCTCGGCCGGCGCCAGCGCATTGACGATGAAGGTGGCCGCATCCGGGTTCCACTGGATGATGTCCACCTTCTCGCCCTGCAGCTCGCCGACCACGGCCTGAACGCGTTGGCCGCGCATGCCGACGCAGGCGCCCACCGGATCGATGGAGCTATCCTTGGAGATGACGGCGATCTTGGCCCTGGATCCGGGATCGCGCGCCACCGACTTGATCTGCACGATGCCGTCGTAGATTTCGGGTACTTCCTGGGCGAACAGCTTCGACATGAACTCGGGCCGGGCGCGCGAAAGAAAGATCTGGGGGCCGCGCTGCTCGCGGCGCACGTCGTAGATGTAGGCGCGCACGCGATCGCCCAGGCGCACGTTCTCGCGCGGGATCATCTCGTCGCGGCGGATGATGCCCTCCGCGCGGCCGAGGTCGACGATGACGTTGCCGTATTCGACGCGCTTGACGGTGCCGTTGCCGATCTCGCCCATGCGGTCCTTGTATTCGTTGAACTGGCGCTCGCGCTCGGCCTCGCGCACCTTCTGGACGATGACCTGCTTGGCGTTCTGCGCCGACACCCGGCCGAAATCGAGCGGGGGGAGCGACTCGGCGATCAGGTCGCCCACCTTGGCCTCGGGATTGCGCCGCTGGGCGTCGGCCAGCGTGACCTGGGTCGACTCGTTCTCGACGGCGTCGACCACCTGCAGCACGCGCGTGAGCTTGGTCTCGCCGGTCTTCGGATCGATCTCGCAGCGCAGGTCGTTCTCGCTGCCGTAGCGCGCCTTGGCGGCCTTCTGGATCGCGTCCTCCATCGCCGCGATGACGATCTTGCGGTCGATCGACTTCTCGCGCGCCACGGCGTCGGCGATTTGCAACAGCTCCAGCCTGTTTGCGCTGATCCCTGCCTGCGCCATGCGTCTCAACCCTCCACATCAACCCTGGTTAGTCGGCAGCGTCCACGGCCGCCGTCTGATCATCGTCACTCTTTTTGGCGCCCTTCTTGGCGCGCCGCAACGCCTCGCGAATGAGCTCGTCGGTGAGCACGAGGCGCGCCTCGGCGACGAGCCGGATCGGCAGGCCGATGACCTGGCGGCCCAGCTGGTCGAGCTCGACCTCTATGCGAACCTCCTCGCCTTCCACGCCCTCGAGCGTGCCACGGAACCTCTTGCGCCCCTCAATCAGCTCCTTCATCTCGATCTTGGCCTCGTAGCCCGCCCAATCCTCGAAATCGGACGGCCGCACGAGGGGCCTGTCGATGCCGGGCGAGGATAGCTCGAGCGTGTACTGCCCCTGTATGGGGTCGTGCGCGTCGAGCACCGGCGAAAGGCGGCGCGAGATATCGGCGCACTCTTTCACCGAAATCGTCCCATCCGGACGCTCGGCCATGATCTGCACGGTTGTCCCGTTGCGTCCCGACAAGACCACCCGAACCAAGCGAAAGCCCAAATCCGTGAGCACCGGCTCGGCGATGGCCGCAAGCTGGGCGGCCAAGCCGGTCTCGCCAATGAAGCGCGCGTCGGACGCTCGCCCGCTCACCGCTCTCAGTCCTGCAAAGCTCGAGTTTCGCGTTCTTTGAGAAGCTCAGCCGATCGCCCAAAACAAAAAGAGCGGACCCCAAGGGCCCACTCTCAGAGTTGAGATGATCATGAGCGAGCCGATATTAGGCAGAAATTACGCGGCTTGCAAGCGGGAAGTGCAAGGATTGCCTCAGGCCGTGCTCACGCTCGCCGGAACCGGAAATAGGCGCATCGCCGGCCCTCGCGCAGGGCTTTTTCCTCGTAGCGGGTCGACGGCCAGTCGGGCGGCCGCTCGCGCCAGTCGCGGGGTCCTTCAGCGGACCACCCGAAACTGTGCTGTTCGCGCACAGCCAGCAAAATCCACCGCGCGTAATCGCCGATGTCGGTGGCAATGCGCAGCTCGGCACCAGGGCACATGATGCGCGCGAGCTCGCCCAGCGTTGCCGCGGAGACGAGCCGGCGCTTCTGGTGGCGCTTCTTGGGCCAGGGGTCGGGAAACAGGATGAAGGCGCGCGCGATTTGTCCGTCGGGCAGCCAGCGCAAGAGGGGGCGCGCGTCGTCGGCATGCAGGCGGATGTTGGCAAGCTTCTCCCGTTCGATGGCGCTCAGCGCCTTGACGACGCCGTCCTCGAAAGGCTCGCAGCCGATCAGGCCGACGTGCGGATTGGCTCGCGCCTGCCAGAGCAGATGCTCGGCTCCGCCGAAGCCGATCTCGAGCCACACCTCCTCGACGGGCGGGGCGAACAGCTGGCCCAGCCGAGGCGGCGAAGGACCGGCTAGGCGGAGCGCGACGCGCGGCAGTTCGCGCTCGAGCAGCGCCGCCTGCCGCGCGCTCGGCTTGCGCCCGCGCCGGCGCCCGTAGCTGCGCAGGTCGTGCTCCATCCCGGCACTCGCTCGCCGATGGTTGTGCTCTCCATCGGCTCTGCCGTGTCATACCGGGGCTTGTCCCCGGTATCCAGCCCTCCGCCATCTCAATTGAGGGCATGCCAATAGCGGTGAGCAGAACCGGACTTTCCGGTGAGGGTCTTGGTCGCGTGAAATCGAGGCCGCTCGTCGGACCCCCTAGAACGGCCTTCCTCAAGATCACGAATGATGCAGTGGGCATTTGATGAGCAACATCCTCCCGCTACGGATTGTTCATGCGCAACAGGCTGGGTTGGGCTCACGAAGAGGCATGCGGGTAACCTCGCCGACACAATCGAGTCCCGCAGAAACCCGACGGAATCGCTGCACTGCCGAAGGACTTCATCCGGTGCCAGACCCGCACGTCGAGGCCCTGTTGAACGCTTCGCGGGAGCGTCCTAAGTTGATGCCCGCGGCTCTCGTGCCAAGAAGGCCCTATGGCTCGGACGATGTCATCAACGCTACTTAGAGAGTTCCGCGAGGCTGACGCGCAAGAAATCAATCGCCTCGCGGTCACTGCGTTTGAGGAGTTCGGCTGTAACTATTCTGATTGGCCGGCGCTTGCCGCTTTTTATGGAAAAATGTCCGACCTCGCAAAGAGCGGGGAGATTGTGGTAGCCGAGATTGCTGCAAACATCGTAGGTGCAGTCGCTTACATACCACCGCACCAACGGAAGGCAGCCTATTTTGACCAGGCTTGGCCCGTCATTCGGTCCCTGGTCGTCGACCCCAAGAGTAGAGGGGTTGGTGTTGGTCGGGCGCTAACGCAGGAATGCATCAAGCGAGCAAGACGGGATAGATCTCCAGTCATTGCTCTTCACACAAGTGCGATATTGAAGGTAGCCCTTGCGATGTATCTCCGGATGGGCTTCGAATGGCATCACGATGCGCCCGCGGTCTACGGCGTACCGTATGCCGTCTATGTCAAAAAGCTGTTGCCTTGAGTTTGCATGCGCGCGCCGATTCCGTCAGTCCTGAAGCGCTGGCCCTGCCGGGCAGCTATCACGGACGAGCACCCGGATGACGAGGCTGGCTACTTGCGTCTGGGTCGAGGATCATTGGCCGGCTGCCGGCGGAGGCTTTCTTTCAGCGCCTGCTTCAGCGTGACGGGCCGGCCATGTTTCTTCAGCAGATCGGCGAAGGCTTCCTCGGCCAGCTCCTGCAGCGACTTCATGCTGTCGCCCGCGAGCAGCCGCAGCGCGTGCCAGGTCTCGGCGTCGAACTCGATGCGCTTGCGGATTACGCCATCGCGCTCTTGAGCTTGTCGACGAGGTCGGTTTTCTCCCACGAGAAGCCGCCTTCCTTGTCCGGCTCGCGCCCGAAGTGCCCGTAGGCGGAGGTGCGCGCGTAGATCGGCTTGTTGAGGTCGAGATGCTTGCGGATACCGCGCGGAGTCAGGTCCATCAGGTCGCCGAGTGCGCCCTCGAGCTTGGCGATGTCGATCTTGCTCGGATTGTTGCCGATGTCGACATAGATCGACAGCGGCTTGGCCACGCCAATGGCGTAGGAGAGCTGGATGGTGCAGTGGTCGGCCAAGCCAGCGGCGACGACGTTCTTGGCCAGATAGCGCGCCGCGTAGGCGGCGGAACGGTCGACCTTGGTGGGGTCCTTGCCGGAGAAGGCGCCGCCGCCGTGCGGGGCGGCTCCACCGTAGGTATCGACGATGATCTTGCGGCCCGTGAGCCCGCAGTCGCCGTCGGGGCCGCCGACGAAGAACTTGCCCGTCGGATTGATATGCCAGGTCGTTTCCTTGCTGATCCAGCCGCTGGGCAGCGCCTTCCTGACGTAAGGCTCGACCAGCTCGCGCACCTGCGCCGAGGTCATCGATTCAACGAGATGCTGGTGGGAGACGACGATCTGGGTGACGGCGGCCGGCTTGCCGTTCTCGTAGCGCACGGTCACCTGGCTCTTGGAGTCCGGCCCCAGCACGGCCTCCTTGCCGGAATGCCGTGCTTCGGAGATGAGGCGCAGGATCTTGTGGCTGTAGTAGATCGGCGCCGGCATCAGCTCGGGGGTGTCGCGGCAGGCGTAGCCGAACATGATTCCCTGGTCGCCCGCACCCTCCTCGCGATTGCCGCCGCTGTCGACGCCTTGGGCGATGTCGGCCGACTGGGGATGCAGCAGAACCCTGATGTCGGCCTTCTCCCAGTGGAAACCCGCCTGCTCGTAGCCGATGTCCTTGATGGCGAGGCGCGCAACGTGGGAGATCCAATCCCTGGTGATGGTGTTGGGACCCCGCGTCTCGCCGGCGATGACCACCTGGTTGGTGGTCGCCATGGTCTCGCAGGCCACCCGCAGCTGCCAGGGATCGACGCCGGCCTTGGGGCCTTCGCGGAAAAACAGATCGACAACCTCGTCCGAAATGCGATCGCAGACCTTGTCGGGATGGCCCTCAGAAACGGACTCGCTCGTGAACAGGTAGGACTTGCGCGACACAGTGCTCCCCATTGCTGAATTACGTGTCGAAAACGGCGGACTTGTTGCAGTGTTTAGCCCAGGGGTCAAGCCGATGACAGCGAACGGGCGGGCCCAGGTCACATGCGCAGGTAATGGTCTCTACGGACTGCCTTCCGGGGCTTCGTGGGCACTTGCCCACGAACCTCTCAGCCCACCGTGTTGTCGTTGGTGTCGTCGTTGGCGAGGCTGCGGACGAGATCGACGATGGCGCGTCGTGCCTTGGCGTCGGAAATGCGCACGAAGGCCTTGTTCAGCTCCAGGCCGTCGCGGCTGCGCAGGAACTCGACGATGGAGTTCTCAGGCGGCTTCTCGGCAAACCCGTCGGGCATGACCGGTTGCGGCTCGCCGGTGGGCGCCTCCTCGTAGAAGAACTGCACCGGAACCCCCAGCACTTGTGCAAGATCGAACAGCCGGCTGGCGCCGATGCGGTTGATGCCCTTCTCGTACTTCTGGACTTGCTGGAACGTCAGGCCCAGACGCTCGCCGAGCTTCTCCTGGCTCATGCCGAGCAGCATACGGCGAAAGCGCACCCGGCCGCCGACATGCACATCGATGGGATTTGGCCGACGCGCGCCCTTCTCGTCACCCGCGCCCTCGTCGACGAAACCGGGTGTTCTCGACATGCCCGCCCCGTACGCATTGCTCTTCGACCCACAATTGGTAGGTGCAGATGTGTGTGGCGTCAACCTCAAGGGGCTATGTCAGATATCAGATGGTGCTCCAGGGCCTTCGCCAGAAGGCGGCACCAGTGGCGCCCAGCAGCCAGAGCGCGAGAAAGAGCAAATCCCCCAAGCGGGCGTAGGGCGGAGGCGCCAACGCCGCCGGCAGCGCCACGTCGATCGTCCCGCGCGCGTCGAGATCGAGCCGCGCCAGGATGCGCCCATAGCCGTCGACGGCCGCCGAAATGCCGTTGTTGGCCGCGCGCACCAGCGGGAGCCCTTCCTCGACAGCGCGGACGCGGGCCTGGTGCAAGTGCTGCCGCGGCCCCGTGGTGTCGCCGAACCAGCCGTCGTTGGTGACATTCACGAGCAGTCCCGGCCGCTCGCTGCCTTGCACGACCGTGCCGGGAAAAATCGCCTCGTAGCAGATGAGCGGCGCGGCAGCGGGAAGGCGCGGCACGTGCAGCAGCGGGCGCGGCGTCACTCCGATATCGAAGCCGCCGCGCAGGCGGGTGAGCTGCTGCAGCCCGACCGCTTCCAGCAGCGACTGCAAGGGCAGATACTCACCGAACGGAACGAGATGGGTCTTGTCGTAGCGGGCCGCGAGCGATCCCTCCTCGCCGAACACCAGGATGCTGTTGAAGATGCGCCGCGGCCGCGGCGAGCCTGGCGGAGCGGGCTCCGAGCGGAGTGCTCCCGTGATGAGGAAGGTGCCGGGCGGCAGCGCGCGGCCGATGGCGGCGCCCACCTCGGGATGGTCGAGCGGCAGGAAGGGCATGGCGGCTTCCGGCCAGAGCACGTGCGTGATGCCGGCG
>VBAB01000795.1 GCA_005888525.1 Alphaproteobacteria bacterium | reverse complement strand
ACACGCACTGCAATCACTCATCTATATAGGCATCCCCGCACAACCCCGAGACGATGGCCCTAATCGGCTGCCGAAGTCCTAGCCGCTGAGTACGCACCTCACGCCAAATCCGTGCGCTGCGAGGCATCAAGCGCAAGAGCGGAAGAGCCGCCTTCCAGTTCCCTATAACGGCGCTGAACATCCGTAATGTAGTCGCGAACGATCGGGGTTGAGTCGCGCTTTCGAGCGAGCTGCATCTGGAAGACGAGCTGACTTCCGGTCCGAAACATCATTTCTGCGCTGATGAGATAGAACTCCCACATGCGGCAGAAGCGCTCGTCGTACAGTGCAGCTATCCTCGTGCGGTTGGCCTCGAAGCGCCGGCACCAGTGGTTCAGGGTCTTGGCATAGTGCAGGCGCAGGAATTCGAGATCGGTCACCCAAAGGCTTGCCCTCTCGACCTCAGTGAAGACTTCCGACAGCGCGGGAGAGTACGCACCGGGAAAGATGTACTTTCGCAGCCAAGGGCTCGCGGTCCCGGGCGGGCTCATGTGGCCGATGGAATGCAGCAGCATCAGGCCGTCGTCGTGCATCAGGGCGTTAATCTTTGCGAAGAACTCCGCGTAACGATGCACGCCCACGTGCTCGAACATGCCGACGGAAACGATGCGATCGAAGCGCTCGTCGACCTGTCGATAATCCCGCAGGTGGAAGCGCACGCGATCGGAAAGACCAAGCCGCTGCGCCTTCTCGTTGGAAAGCGCATGCTGCTCCTTGGATAACGTCACGCCGGTGACATCGACGTTTTCGAGCGCGGCGAGGTAGAGTGCAAGGTCGCCCCACCCGCTGCCAATATCGAGAAGCCTCAGCCCCGGCTCGAGGTGAAGCTTGGATGCGATCAGCCGAAGCTTGTTTCGTTGCGCCTGCTCGAGGGTCTCATTGTCGTTGAGGAAATAGGCGCAGGAGTAGTTCATCCCCTCGTCGAGGAACAGCTTGTAAAACGCGTTACCGAGGTCGTAGTGGTGGGCGACGTTCTTTTGTGCCTTGCCGACCGGGTTCGCCTGTTGGAATCGCTTCAGACCGCGCGAGACAGTCCGCAGCACTTTTTGCAGCGGATAGGTGCCCAGTGAGAGCCGATTGACGGAGAAAAGCGTGAGGAAATCCCTGAGGGTGGAATCCAGGAAAAGCATGCGCTTATCCATGTAGGCCTCACCCGCATGGAGTTCCGGGTTGAGAAAGAGCTTGCGGTAGAGCGAGCGATCGGTGAGTAGCATCGTGACGCTCGGTCCCGGTGCCCCGGCAAAGACGTGCGGCCGGCCATCGGCATCAATCACCTTCAATGTGCCGATGCGAACGAAGGACTTGAGCATATGCGACAAGGGAAACATGGGAGCCTTTCCATAACGCCTCGACCCTGCGGCCACCCATTGAACTGCCGCTGGCCGCGGTCCATATTGCCCGAAACATTCTATCTGCTGTCAGCTTTAAGTCGGCTCTCGCTTTGGTCTTGGGAGACTAGTGCGTGATCAGGGTCACCTCGATCCTACTGTGCTCATTCCTTGCAGCGGCTCAAGCATCGGCAGCTCCGTGCGAGGTATTTGAGCACAAGAATTTTTTCCGGCCATCATAGCGATCGAACGCAACCAATCTTTGCCGCGCCTTGGTGCATTGAACGATCGTGTCTCCTCAATCAAGGTCGGTCCGCAGTGCCTGGTCGTGGCGTTTGCCGATGAAGAGTACCGCGGCGCCACGACGATATTCGGCCCAGGAGAGTACTCCGACACTGGCGGAAGGTTGGGACAATCAGATCTCGTCTCTGCGTTGTAATTGCCGATGAGCAGTCGCTCGCCGCAATCCTGACAGGATCATCTGTCGACAGGATGGTGCGGGCCGTCGTCTAGTGTGCCTTCGATCGCGTTTGTACCGGAGAGCCCGCTCTCCCGGAACAGATGCAGTATTACGACGTTCCCTTGTCGCTGCCCGCTCCCTCACTGGGCAGTTTGCGCACCTGCTCCCCCGTCGGTGCGCAGGGGCGTCCGCTCCCCCCGCGCGACGCCCTTTCTTTTTTTCCAAGCGTGAGCGTCGCCATCGCTGCACATGCTCAGCGAGTGCCTTGCCGTGTTCCGCGCGCGCCGGAAGGAGTGGGCCTCATGATCATCTCCTTGAGCCCCTTCCCCCCGGTTGGGGCGCTCTCTTTTTGGCGGGGGTGCTCACTGCGGATCTTTCTTCTCGCCTTTGCGCGACTTGTCTTTGCTCTTGGTGT
>VBAB01000794.1 GCA_005888525.1 Alphaproteobacteria bacterium | reverse complement strand
CTTTCACAAGCACGCCGATTTGCGCGATCTCAATCCCGCGACCGTCGAGTGGTGAGGACGTGGCGCGCCAGCAAGCGGACACTTTGGAGCTTCCACTGCCAGCCCTTCAACATCGCGCGCGCCTACGACGAGGCCCAGGGCATCGACACACCCCGCATCTGGACCGCCGAGCGCGATCGCGCCATGTGGGCGGCGCTGCAGGGGTGAGCGCCGGGACGCCTAGTCGATGCACAGTCTACCAACGATCACCGAATAACGGGTAATGTGCGCAGTTACCCAGCTGGCAGACGAGCCGCTAGGGTCGGACGTGGACAGTTGGTTTACCACCGTTCCTCGGGGAACAGACGCCGCAATGGAGATTCAATAAGCTGACTGGGTCACTCGAACCGCCATGAGGCGAGGTTCGGCTTGGACGAGATGGGGCTGACCATGGGCAAGGATAGTCATATGAACGGTGCCAGGCGCGTCGTCGTGACCGGCATGGGGGTCGTCACTCCGATCGGCAACGACGTGCCGACTTTCTGGTCCGCGTTGAAAGAGGGTAAGTCGGGCATCGGTCCGTTGCGGGACATTGATTTCCCCGAACAGTACGTGCGCGATCTCTATATCCAGATCGCCTGTCAGGTTAAAGACTTCGACCCCAAGAGGCGCCTCAAGAATCGCTTGCTGCTGCTCGCGGACCGCTATTCGCTCTTGGCGGCCTATGCGGCGCACGAGGCTTTCGAGCAGTCCAAGCTCGAAGCTCCGCTCAAGAACCCCTACCGCTCGGCCTGCATCATCGGCTCGGGTGCCGGCGGCATGAACACCATCGAGTGGGCCTACAATCAGCTGTTCACCAAGAACCGTCGCGCCGGCGACCCATTGCTGCTGTTGAAGTTCATCGGCAGCTCGGCGGCGGCCCACGTCGGCATCGACTACGGCATCAAGGGTCCGACCTTCGGCACGGTCAGCGCCTGCGCGACGGCCACACATGCCATCGGCCTGATGCAGCGCTTCATCCGCGACGGCGTCGCCGATGTCGGTGTTGCCGGCGCATCGGAGTCGGCGATCAACTACGGCTCGATGAAGGCATGGCAGTCCATGCGCGTCCTCTCTCCCGACGGCTGCTACCCGTTCGCCAAGAAACGCAACGGCACGGTCCTGGGCGAGGGCGCCGGCATGCTCGTCATGGAGGAGCTGGAGCATGCCAGAGCGCGCGGCGCCAAGATCCTGGCCGAGGTCAAGGGCTTCGGCATGGCGTCGGACGCCAAAGACATGATCAATCCCGACCTAGATGGCCCCAAGGAAGCGATGCGCCAGGCCTTGGAGGACGCGGGCGTCGCCCCCTCCGAGATCGACTACCTGAACGCACACGGCACCGCCACGGCGCTCAACGACGTGAACGAGACGATGGCCATCAAGCAAGTGTTCGGCGACGCCGCCAAGAAGCTGGCCATCTCGTCCACCAAATCGATGCACGGCCATCTGCTCGGCGCCAGCGGCGGCGTCGAGGCGGTCGCCTGCATCAAGGCTATCGAGGAAGGGTTCGTTCCGCCGACCACGGGCCTGTCGGAGCCCGACCCGCGGTGCGATCTCGATTACGTCCCCAACGTCGGGCGCAATCAGCCGGTCACCCACGCCATGTCGAACTCCTTCGCGTTCGGCGGCCTCAACGCGGTGCTCGTGTTCGGCCCCCCTCCGGCCTGACGCGGAGCCGTAGGCACCAAGCAAGGCTTGCGCGCGACCGCGGTATGTGGGCGTCATTCGCACTTCGCGGGAATGACGCCGTGCCGGGGACTAGCAATTGAAGCCGACGTGGCGAGACGGGCTTGCGGCGCGCCTGCCGTTCTTCTACGGCTGGATCATAT
>VBAB01000793.1 GCA_005888525.1 Alphaproteobacteria bacterium | reverse complement strand
GCGCACGGCGACGGCCTCGCCGTGAATGGCGATCTTGCCCCCGAAACCGCCGCCGATCTCGAGCGGCAGGATCCGGAGCTGCGACTGCGGCATGCCCAGCATGCGCGCGATCATCAGCTCGGCGGTGAACTGGCCCTGCGTGGAGGCCCACACGGTGGCCAAGCCGCCGGCGTCCACTTGCGCCACCATCACCTGCGGCTCCAGGTAGCCCTGATGGGCGGTGTCGACCTGGACGCTCATCCGCGCGGTCGCCGCGGCACCGTCCAGCGCACGCGCAGCATCCCCTCGCGTGATTGCGGTGCGCGAGCACACGTTGCTGGGCGCGCGCGGGCGCGGCTCCACGCCCTTGGTGAGGACGTGCTCGTGCAGCACAGGAGCCTCCGGCGCCATGGCAGCAGCGATGTTGAGCACGGGTGTGAGCGGCTCGTAGTCGACCTCGATAAGCGCGAGGGCCGCCTCTGCCACGTGCACATCCACGGCGGCCACGCCTGCCACCGGCTGCCCCACCCAGTGCACCTTGCTGCGGGCGATGTTGAGGGCGGCGACCATCCACATGTCGTAGCCGGTCTCGCCCATGGGAATGGTCGCGCCAACAGGCAACTCGGCGAAATCGGCCGCGGTTACGACCGCCAGCACGCCTTTCAGCGCTCCGGCGCGCGAGGTGTCGATGCGCACGATGCGCGCATGCGCGTGCGGGCTGCGCAGCAGCTTGGCATGCACCATGCCCGGCAGCGCCAGGTCGGCCGGGTAGATCGCCTGGCCCGTGACGCGCTCCTTGGCGTCCACGCGCGGCAGCCGCTTGCCGATGACCTGGAGCGCTGGGCTGGGAGCGGGAGGCATCGGCTCATTGTCCTCGCATGGTGGCGGCGGCAGCCGCGATGGCCTCGACAATCTTGCCGTAGCCCGTGCAGCGGCAGAGGTTGCCGGCGATGGCGTGGCGGATGTCGGGCTCGGTGGGCGCGGGGTTCGCGTCGAGCAACGCCTTGGCGGACAGCACGATGCCAGGTGTGCAGAAGCCGCATTGCGTGCCGTTGAGGTCGACGAGCGCCTGCTGGATGGGATGCAGGCCGCCACCGTTCGCGATGCCCTCGATGGTGACGATATCGCGGCCCGGCGCCTCCAGCGCCAGCATCAGGCAGGCGCAGACCGGTGCGCCGTCCACCAGCACCGTGCACGTGCCGCAGTTGCCGTTGCCGCAGCCTTCCTTGGTGCCGGTGAGGCCGATCCGGTCGCGCAGCAGCTCGAGCAGGGTGTCGCGCGTGTCGGCGAGCACCGCGCGCTCCTCGCCGTTCACGGTGCAGGCGAGCAGCGTTTTCATGGCGTCTCGATCCCGATGCCCAGCTGCCCGCAGCAATCGCCGAGCGCACGCGCCGTCAGCACGGCCACGAGCGAGCGGCGATAGTCGGCCGAGCCGCGCGTATCGGAGATGGGACGCGCATCGGCGGCTGCGAGGCGGCCGGCCTCCTCCAGCAGCGCGCGCGTGGGCCGCTCGCCCGCGAGCTTCTGCTCGGCGGTGGGCGCGCGCATCGGCGTCGGCCCGACCGAGGCCAGGACGATGCGGGCTTCGGCGATGGCGCCGTCCGCGTCGAGGCGAAGCCAGGTGCCGGCCCCGGCGATGGCGATGTCCATCTCGCGGCGCGGGGTGAAGCGCAAGTACTTGGCCGCCGAGCGGGGCTGGGCCGGCGACAGCAGGATGGCGACGAGAATCTCGCTTGGCTCCAGGCTGGTCTTGCCGGGACCCTTAAAGAGCGCCTCCACGGCCAGCTCGCGGCGTCCATTGGGACCGGCGACGACGGCGCGTGCCTGATGGCATAAGAGCGCCGGGACCGCATCGGCCGAAGGGGCCGCGTTGCAGATGT
>VBAB01000792.1 GCA_005888525.1 Alphaproteobacteria bacterium | reverse complement strand
AGGTGGTGCGCGACGAGGTGGCGCGCGCCCTTGCGGCCGAGCGCCGCGTCCCCAAGGCGTGATACCGCTTCCAAGCCTTCGAACAACCTGAGGCGGCGCTTCAGCCGCGAACACTCGCTTCGCATCTCGATGCTCGAAAAAACCTATCAGCCCGCCGACATCGAAGCGCGCATCCACGCGGAGTGGACGAAGGCCGACGCTTTCAAGGCCGGGCGGCCGGAGCGCGCGAAAGCGGAGCCCTACGCCATCGTCATCCCGCCGCCCAACGTGACGGGCTCGCTGCACTGGGGCCATGCGCTCAACAACACGCTGCAGGATGTGCTCTGCCGCTTCGAGCGCATGCGCGGCAAGGACGTGCTGTGGCAGCCGGGCACGGACCACGCCGGCATCGCCACGCAGATGGTGGTCGAGCGCCAGCTGATGGAGCGCCAGCAGCCCGACCGCCACACGCTGGGGCGCGAGAAGTTCATCGAGAAGGTGTGGGCGTGGAAGGCCGAGAGCGGCGGCGTCATCATCAATCAGCTGAAACGCCTCGGCGCATCCTGCGACTGGAGCCGCGAGCGCTTCACCATGGACGAGGGGCTGTCGCGGGCCGTCCTCAAGGTGTTCGTCGATCTCTACAACGATGGGCTGATCTACAAGGACAAGCGCCTGGTCAACTGGGACCCCGTGTTCCAGAGCGCGCTCAGCGACCTCGAGGTCGAGATGATCGAGGTCAAGGGCAGCCTGTGGCACTTCAAGTATCCACTGAAGGACAACCCCGCGCGGTTCATCGTCGTCGCCACCACGCGGCCCGAGACGATGCTGGGCGACACGGCCGTGGCCGTGCATCCGAACGATCCTCGCTATAAGGACCTGATCGGCAGACGCGTGGTGCTGCCCCTGGACAGGCGCGAGATCCCGATCATCGCGGATGAGTACGCCAACCCCGAGAAGGGCTCGGGCGCGGTCAAAATCACGCCGGCGCACGACTTCAACGACTACCAGGTCTACAAGCGCCACCCCGAGATTGGGCTGATCAACATCTTCGATGCCACTGCGCATCTCAACGACAGCGTGCCGGAAAAATACCGCCGGCTCGATCGGTTCTCCGCGCGCAAACGGGTGGTTGCCGATCTCGAGGAACTGGGCCTGGTCGAGACCATCGAGCAGCAGGTCCACGCCGTCCCGCACGCGCAGCGCGGCAATGCCATCATCGAGCCGTGGCTGACCGATCAGTGGTGGGTCGATGCGGCCGAGCTGGCGAAACGGGCGATGGCCGTGGTCGAGGAGGGCAAGACCACCTTCGTACCGAAGAGCTGGGAGAAGACGTATTTCGAGTGGATGCGCAACATCCAGCCCTGGTGCATCTCGCGCCAGATCTGGTGGGGGCACCAAATTCCGGCGTGGTACGGGCCTGATGCTGAAATCTTTGTTGCTGAGAGTGAAGAGAAGGCAATCGCCAAAGCCATCAAACACTACGAGGTGTTGGGCGTTCAGGGATTTCCAAGTGGGTTGTCCGGCCGAGACTATGCAGCACGATTGAAGGCGGGTCACGAGAAACTCAAACGCGACGAGGACGTGCTCGACACGTGGTTCTCCTCCGCGCTGTGGCCGTTCTCGACGCTGGGCTGGCCCGACAAGACCAAGGAGCTGAAGCGCTACTATCCCACCAGCGTGCTGGTCACGGCCTTCGATATCATCTTCTTCTGGGTCGCCCGCATGATGATGATGGGCATGCACTTCATGAAAGAGGTGCCCTTTCACACCGTCTACATCCACGCCATCGTTCGCGACGAGAAGGGCGCGAAGATGTCGAAGTCGAAGGGCAACGTCGCCGACCCGCTGGCCGTGATCGACGACTACGGCGCCGATGCCTTCCGTTTCACGCTGGCGGCGATGGCAGCGCAGGGCCGCGACATCCGCGTCTCGCAGCAGCGCATCGAGGGCTATCGCAATTTCGCGACCAAGCTGTGGAACGCGGCGCGCTTCGCCGAGATGAACGAATGCGTGCGCCAGAAGGGCTTCAATCCGGGCGCCGTGAAGGAGACGGTCAACCGCTGGATCGCGGGCGAGGTGGAGCGCACCGCCGCCGCCGTCACGGCCGGCATCGAGGCCTACAAGTTCAACGAGGCGGCGACCGCCGTCTACGAGTTCACCTGGGGCACCTTCTGCGACTGGTACCTGGAGCTCACCAAGCCGATCCTTGTCGGCAACGACCAGGAGGCGAAGGCCGAGACGCGCGCCACCACCGCGTGGGCGCTGGATCAGGTGCTGAAGCTGCTGCATCCCTTCATGCCGTTCATCACCGAGGAGCTGTGGTCGCGCCTAGTGGAGGTGGGGATCGAGCGCGAGAACCTGCTGTGCCTCAGCTCGTGGCCCGATGCGATCGGGCTTGCCGATGCGGAGGCCGACGCCGAGATCGGCTGGCTCGTGAAGCTCGTGAGCGAGGTGCGCTCGGTGCGCTCGGAGATGAACGTGCCGGCCGGCGCCAAGATCCCGCTGGTGCTCGTGGGAGCAGGCAAGGCGATGCGCGCGCGCGCGCAGCATCACGAGGACACGATCGCACGCATGGCCAGGCTGGACGGCATCACGTTCGCCAAGGTGCTGCCCAAGGGGGCGG
>VBAB01000791.1 GCA_005888525.1 Alphaproteobacteria bacterium | reverse complement strand
TTGCTCCCTTGATGGAGAGCGTCCCGCCCAGGCTCTACGGCGGCTCGGAACGGGTCGCCTCTTACGTCACCGAGGAATTGGTGGCGCAGGGCCATGACGTGACCTTGTTCGCGAGCGGCCAGTCGATCACCGCGGCGAAGCTCGTGTCTTGCTGTGCGCAGCCGCTGCGATTGAACTCCTCTGTGAAAGACGTCATCCCCTACTACATGCTGATGCTCGACAAGGTTCGCAGCATGGCGTCCGAGTTCGACATCCTGCATTTTCACATCGATCAGTTTCATTTCCCCGTCTTCCACGAGATGGCGCGCCGGACCGTCACCACCCTGCACGGCCGCCAGGATCTTCCCGACCTCCACAATCTCTATCGCGGCTTTCCCGAAATGCCGCTGGTCTCGATCTCGAACGCGCAACGCACACCGATCCCCGACGCGAACTACATCGGCACCGTCTACCACGGCTTGCCGCGAGACCTCGCGCCCTCGCTCGAGCCGCGCGGCGGCTATCTCGCCTTTCTCGGCCGTATATCGCCTGAGAAGCGCGTCGACCGTGCCATCGCCATCGCCCTTGCCGCCGGACTGCCGTTGAAGATTGCCGCCAAGGTCGATCGCGTCGACGAGGTCTATTTCCGCTCGGAGATCGAGCCGCTGTTGCGGCAGCCAGGCATCGACTACATTGGCGAGATCGATGATCGCCGCAAGGGCGCGTTCCTGGGCGGCGCGCGGGCGCTGTTGTTCCCGATCGACTGGCCAGAACCGTTCGGACTCTCCATGATCGAGGCGATGGCCTGCGGCACTCCCGTGCTGGCATTCAGAAACGGGGCCGTGCCCGAGGTGATCGATGAGGGTGTGACCGGCCACATAGTCGACAAGGTGGACGAGGCCATCGCCATGCTTGGGGCGGTCCTGGCTCTCGACCGCCGCCGTGTGCGCCAACGCTTCGATGAGCGGTTCACCGCCCGGCGAATGGCTCAGGACTATGTCAAGATCTATGAGCGTGTCATAGGGGACCCCGGAAGGCGAGACGAGGACATCGCCAGCAGTGCCCGGACGACGAGGACCAACGGCAATGGCGCCCTGAATGTGGAATGAGGCCCCCCGCGACTTGTTGACCGCGATCTCGGCATGCAATTGTTGGAGAGCCGGCGCCTGAGGCCGTAGCCTTGGCGCTGGCGGTCACACGAAAAGGGGGTGCTTCTGATATCTTCCGGCAAGGCGCTCGAGAACCAGGCGGCCGCAACAGGCGAGGCGCCGTTCTACATCCCGGCGACCGGAGCCGCGTCGCGGCCGCGACTGACGCTCAAGCACAACGATACCTTCGCCGTCTTCGACAGCCACGGTGACATCGGCGCGACGACCGGCACTCCGGACGGTCTCTTCGACTGCGACACGCGTTTCCTGTCCCACCTCGAGCTCTCGATCAATGGTGAGCAGCCCCTTCTGCTGGGCTCAGCGATCAGGGACGACAACCTCAGCTTCCATGTCGATCTCACGAACGCGGATTTCTACGAGGATGACCGGCTCGTCCTCCTCAAGGACACCGTCCACGTCGGGCGCACGATCTATTTGGGCGACGGGTCTCTGCGTGAACGGATCGCGCTCTCCAACCACGGTGCGCAGGCGATCGATCTCACGCTCTCCCTGGCATTTGCCAGCGACTTTGCCGATATCTTCGAGGTCCGCGGCGTCCGCCGCAAACGCCGCGGCCAGGGCTGGCGCCGCATCCTGGGCGGTGGCGGCGTCGTGCTTTCCTACCGCGGGCTGGACGAAACATTGCGCGAGACGGCGCTCAGCTTCGAGCCTGCACCGACATTGCAGATGGAGAGCGCAGCGACCTATGCACTGAGGCTTGCTCCCA
>VBAB01000790.1 GCA_005888525.1 Alphaproteobacteria bacterium | reverse complement strand
GCCGTCCGCCTTGGCTCGGTGCAAAGCAGGGATCGGCATGGAACAGGACGCCCGGTCGGACCTCGAAGCGGTAGGCTTGCCTGCCGTCCGGCAGTTGCCGGGGCTCGGGCACCGCCGCGGCGAGGCCGGCGATGAGTCGATAGGGCCGCTCGAGGTAGTGGTATTCGAGCAATGTGTCGTAGACGTTGCCGGTGATGACGTGCTCGGCGGTGGTATAGGCGACGGCCGGGTCGAGGGTCTTGGGTGCCTCGTTGAACGAGGAATAGAGGACCTTCTTGTCGCGGTCGGCCTCCGGATAGGGATTGTTGGTGCAGCCTATGACTGCGAGGCAGCCGGCAAGCGCCATGAAATCAGTAAGCCGAGACAAGCAGCCACCTCAATCGCCATGAGCCTGGGCATAAAGCCTGGAGGACACCTACCGGGTCAAGCTGCGCATGAGGCCGCGCAGGGCCTCGGGGTGATTGTGCAGGCGCCAGCGCCCCACCAGCCCCGCCGCGACGATGAGCGCCCCGTTGAGGGTGAGGGTGGTGGTCAGGCCGATGCGGTCGGCCATCCAGCCCGAGAGCAGCCCGCCCAGCGGTGCCGTGCCGGCGAACGACATGCTGTAGATGCCGATCACGCGCCCGCGCCACTCGTCCGGCACCGACTGCTGCAGCATGGCGTTGGTGGCGTTGACACCGATCATCGCGGCGCCACCCAGCGCCGCCAGCAGCAGCATCGACAGGGGCAGCAGGCGCGACCAGGCGAACAGCCCGAGCGCCAGTCCGACTGCCAGCGGTGCCAGCGACATGAGGCGCAGCTGGCGGCCGTAGCCCGGCTGCAGGGAGAGGTAGCCCGCGGCAATGAGCGCGCCCACCCCGGCGGCGCTCATGAGCAGGCCGACGGTGGAGGATTGGCCGTCGAAGAAGTGGACAGCAATCGACGGCATCAGCGGGACGTACGGCGTGGCGAAGAGGCCGATGGCGACGACGGTCGGCAGCAGGTAGCGCACGGCCGGAAAGGCGAACAGCACGCTCAGGTTGGCGGCAAACCCCTGCAGCGCCGCGCCGCTGGGCGCGTGTCGCGGCGGTTCGGGCGGCAGCCGCATGGCCACCAGCGCGGCGATGATGCCGCCGTAGCACACGGCATTCAGCGCGAAGCACCACGCCTCCGAGACGTAGGCCAGCACCAGCCCGGCGATCGCCGGCCCGACCATGCGGCCGATGTTGAACACCATGGCGCTGACACCAAGCGCGCTCGTCACCAGCGCCCGCTCCTCGACGATGACCCGGATGAGCGTCTGGCGCACCGGCATCTCGAAGGCGTTGGCGATGCCGATCAGCGCCGCGATGGCGAGATAGACGGCAATGTTCTCCACGCCTGCCGCCGCCATCACCGCCAGCAGCGCTGAGCAGGCCGCCAGGAAGACGTCGATGCCGATCAGAAGCTTCAGGCGTGGCAGGCGGTCGGCCGTGAGACCGCCCACGGGTCCCAGCAGCAAATAGAAGATGTTGAGCAGGAAACCCGTGACGCCGAGGAGGAAGATCGATTGCGTCAGGCGGAACACCAGCCAGGCCAGCGCCACTTGCTGGATCCAGGAGCCGATGACCGACACGGTGTGGCCCGCGGCATAGATCCGGAAGCGCGGCTTGGCGAGCGCCGGGGGCAGCCACAAGTGCCAGTCGGCCACCCCTGCCTCCCCTAGTTGTCATGGTCGGGCTTGTCCCGACCATCCATCCCTCGGCCAGCTCCGGCGCCGGTTGAACGATGGGTCCTCGGGACCCGCGGCCTTCGCCGAGGGCATGCAAGCCCGAGGACGACACCGGTATTGTCGTTCGGCGACAGAACCCTAGAGGCGAGGCTAGTCGGGCACAAGTTGCGAACGCCTCGCCGCCTACCCGCCCTCGATCTCCTCGCGCCGCATCTCGAGCTCGAGCCAGCGTTCCTCGGCTTCGGTGAGCTGCGTCTGGGTGGCGCTCAGCGCCTCGCTGGCCTGCGTGAAGGCCTGCCGGTCGCGGGCGTACAAGCCGGGGTCGCCCAGCCGATCCTGCAGCCGGCGGACATCGGCCTGCAGGGCGGCGATCTGGCCGGGCAGGGTCTCCAGCGCGTGCTTCTCGTGGAAGCTGAGGCGGCGCTTGCCGGTCTTGGCGGGGCGTGCAGGCGCGATCGCCTCGGAGGCGCGCTGCGGCTTGAGGCTCGGCGCCGCCTTGGTGCCGGCGAGGTCGGCGCCGCGCTGCGCCAGCATGTCGGTGTAGCCGCCGGCATACTCGACCCAGCGCCCTTCGCCCTCCGGGACCAACACGGCGTTGACGGTGCGGTCGAGGAAATCGCGGTCGTGGCTGATCAGGATGACCGTGCCGGCGTAGGTGGCGAGCATTTCCTCCAGCACGTCCAGCGTCTCGAGGTCGAGATCGTTAGTGGGCTCGTCGAGCACCAGCAGGTTGGAGGGCTTGGCCAGCGCACGCGCCAGCATCAGG
>VBAB01000789.1 GCA_005888525.1 Alphaproteobacteria bacterium | reverse complement strand
TCGTCGACCCCACGTCAATGAGGCCGTCAAGATCGTAATCCACCATGTAGTAGAACAGGGCATCGATGGAGACGCCGCGCGAAGGTTCGTTGCGGATGCGCAGCATTTCCGCGCGATTGCCTAATGGCGGAATATGCTCGTAGCACCAGCGGCGCTCCTCGATGCGGATGCAGCCGACGGTTGCACCTTCACGTTCGAGCCAAACCCGCTCGGTCTTGGCACGGTTGCGCGCGAGATTCTCGGGAAACGGCATTTTGACCGACGTGACCAAGTTGATGGCTTTGCGAACGTCTTCGCGTTCTGCAGCAGTGGCGGGAGCAAACATTGCACTGAGCACAAGGCAGGCCACGATAAGACGCTGAGTTGGCTGGAACATTTGTGAAGCCCTCAGAGGAAGCCGCGACGCACGAGCGAATGTGCTGTTTTATTCTGGGCAAAGCAGAGCCCACGGT
>VBAB01000788.1 GCA_005888525.1 Alphaproteobacteria bacterium | reverse complement strand
AGTGCTATTCGCCCAGATACTTGAGCGCTACCTGAATGCCCTCGTCATAGAGTTTCTGGTAGTCGGCACGAAACTGGTCGCCGCGGCCGGCGGCGCGGTAGAAGAACTGGATCACTTTGCCGACGGGGGCGTGTGGCTCGCCTTCGAGCTTGGTCGTGCTGCCGATGTCGATGGAGCCGTCGAGATCCAAGTCATCGACGTAGTGAAAGAGCTGGCCCACCAGCAACCCCGGCACAGGCTCGTTGCGAATGCGCAGCATCTCGGCACGGGCCCCCACAGGAGCTATGTGCTCGTAGCACCAACGAATTTTGTCGTCGAGCCGAAGGCACGCAACCGTTGCGCCGTTGGTGTCGAGGTGGACCCGCTCGGTGTGGGCAAGATTGTTGCGCAGGCGTTCGGGGTACGGCATTTTGACGCCAGCCACGAGATTGATCACCATTCTCACCTGCTCACGCTCGGCGGCCGAACAGGTCGCGATCTGGGCGACGGCGAGAATGATGGAAAGCGTGAACATTCTCATTGCTGTGGGCATAGCGAACTCCTGTCTTTGCGAAAGAACCAGGCGGGTTGCTGGGCTACGGTGCCGCTCACGGTCGTGAGCTCGAGAGCAACTAGCCGTGCGACGGTAGGTTCCCACGCCGTGGCGTGATGTGGCGTGCACAACTCGTGATATCTTCCGCCGATCGGTCTTCAGCCAGCATTCAGGTTATCCACAATACAAGTTGGCTTCATCGGGAACGCACCGTTCGCGGTGCTGTTCTTACCGTACTGCGTGCCGCGTAGAACCGACGAGACTTCGTGATGCGCGTGTTCAAGCCAGCACTCACCGCCATTGCCTTCGCTCTCTTCTTCGGAGGCGTATTCGTCGCCAGCTTCGTCCTCACGGCAATGCTCCACAGAGCCTTCGCGTCGATCGCCGTGAGAGCGGTCGGTCTGGGCTAAGAAATTGCGATCTCGCTTTTCGAGGGCCGACTGGTGCCGGCACGTTAGATAGCGTGGTCCCGAGAGGGCGCGTATCGAAGAAAATTGTTTTGCCCTGTCCGCCGAGGTCGCCAGCGCGAATGTTCTTCGAACCAGCTCCATGCGGGCATGCCTTCACTACAGTTTTGTCACTCGTGCGATCATCGCCCCCACTCGCCCGATCCGTGCGGGAACCAACGTGAACTCCCATCGGTTTCCGGACGCCGTTGTTTGAGC
>VBAB01000787.1 GCA_005888525.1 Alphaproteobacteria bacterium | reverse complement strand
AGACGGAGGGATTCGAACCCTCGATACGCCTTGACAGCGTATAACGGTTTAGCAAACCGCCGCCTTCAGCCACTCGGCCACGTCTCCGGTCAGGCAGCGCAGGCACTTAGCACAGCCGCGTGGGTCTGATAACCCCACAATTGACCCCACCGATCAAGCCGGATCGCGCCTCTTGAGTGCGCGCAGGTCGACAATTCCCGCGGTCAGGGGGTCGAAGCCCCCGGGATAAATGTTGTGCTTCTGGATCTTCTGCGTTCCCGTGGTTGGAAGGGTATCCACGATATGGATCCAGCCCGGCGCCTTGAAGTAGGCCAGCCGCTCGTAGCAATGCCGAAACAGCGTGTGGGCTGCGTCTTTGGCGGGCATCGGGCGCTTCAGCACGACGCAGGCCAGTACCTCCTCCTCCCGCAACTCGTCCTTGACCGCCATCACCGCCGCTTGTTGCACGTCGGGGTGCGTGAGCAGCATCGCCTCGACCTCCGCTGCAGCGATGTTCTCGCCGGACCGGCGAATGATGTTCTTCTTGCGGTCCACGAAATGCAGCATGCCGTCCGGCGCGCGCCAGACCATGTCGCCGGTGTGGAACCAGCCACCTCGCCACGCAGTCTCCGTTGCCGCCGCATCCTTGAGATAGCCCGAGAAGCACCCCCGCCGCGGAGTTGCTGCCGAATGGCGCACGAGCATCTCGCCGGGCTGGTCGTCGGCAACGTCGCGGTCCTCCTCATCGACGATGCGCACATCGATGCCCGCAACCGCGCGCCCGAACGCTCGCGTGCCCACCTGGCGCGGCTCGCAGCTGTCGGCCAGCACGCGCACCATCTCGGTCATGCCCCAGACCTCGATCAGCGGAAAGCCGAAGCGCTCCTCGAACGGCCGATGTAGCTGCGGCTCGATCCCCGCGCCGATGCCGAACCGCACGCGGTGACGGCGCTCGTTCTCGCTGGGCGGCTGAGCGAGCAGCAGGGGCGCGATCACACCCAGATAGTGCACAACGGTTGCCCGCGTCTCGGCAATCTCGCTCCACCAGGAGTGGGGGTGGAAGCGGTCTGGCTGGATCTGGCAATTGCCCGTCCAGATGGCACCCATCAAGGACACCACCGCGGCGTTGGCGTGATAGAGCGGCAGCGGGTTATAGATGCGCTCCTCCCCAGTCCGGAAGATTGCCCGCCCGCCGAGCGAGGCGTACCAGGCACCGGATGCGACCTCGTAACCGTGCGAGAGGATGCAGCCCTTGGGTCGCCCGGTGGTCCCTGACGTGTAGAGGATGCTGGCCGGCGTCTCGGGCACGGCCTCCCCTCCCCGCGCCGGTCGTGACGCTTTCACGAGCGCACCCGCAGCGAAATGTTCCAACTGCAGCATTGGCGGCCGGTGGGCGCTTTGCGCGAGTGCGCTGCTCATCTGCCCCTCGCGTGCGGCAAGCGTCAGGACGAGGTCGGGCTCGCTGTGCTCGAGGAGGTAGGCGATCTCGCTCGCCCGGTAGTCCGGATTGATCGGCACACAGCACACCCCGATGGCGTTCAGGGCCAATTTGTGCAGGACGTACTCGGGACGGTTCTCGAGCAGAGTCGCTATGCGCTGTCCGGGACCGTACCCGGCATCTCTGTAAGCGGCGGACAGCTCCGCAACGCGCCTCCCGGCCTCCCGATACGAGATTTCGAAGCCGGCTGGGAGATAGTCCCGTCTTTCGTTCGGCGGCGCGGCAAAGAACGGGCAGTCACCGTGGGACGAGACCGCTGAGGCAAAGATGGCACCGATGGTCGATCCGTCGTGTAGCTCGCTCACAGCGTCCTCCGCGCCAAAGTCGGGCTGGCATGGCAATTGACCGCAGGGTCTCTCGGACGGTCAAGTGGGGGCCTATCCCGTGAGCGCGTTCACGATGGCGTCGGTGAACACCTGCGCACCCAGCACGATGTCCTCGTCGCTGGTGTTCTCCGTCCAGTGATGACTGATGCCGCCGATGGACGGCACGAACATCATGGCCGACGGAAGCCTGCGCGCGAGCCATTGCGCGTCGTGGCCGGCGCCCGACGGCATGCGCATGTGCTTGCCCGGCGCGCGGATTTCCGCGGCGCGGTCGAGGGCCGCCTGCAGACCCTGGTCCATCAGGGCAGGCGTGCTGGCGCTGAGCCTCTCGACCGCGAGCCTGCAGCGGCCGACGCTGTTGGCGTGCTGCACCAGCGCGTGGATCTCCGTGTCCAGGGAATCGAGCACCGCGGGGTCGGCGTCGCGCAGCTGGAACAGCGCTTCTGCCTTGCCCGGAATGATGCTCTTCTCACCCGGGTCGAGCTCGATACGTCCCGTCGTCCGGAAAGCGTGCATCGATTGCGCCCAGGAGCCGCACGAGCTCGAGACCGGCGTCGCGCCGGCGGGCCATGGAGGTCGTGCCGGCGTGGTTCTGTTCGCCCTCCGCCGTGAGCTTGTACTGCCAGATGGCGACGATGGCGGTGACGACGCCTATCTTGAGGCCGGTGCTCTCCAGAGTGTCGCCCTGCTCGATATGCGCTTCGAAGAACGCAGCGTAGCGCGCCGGATCGATCGCATGGCGCCGACGGCCCGACCAGCCGGCGGCCTTCAGTGCGTCCCGCATCGATTTGCCCGTTGCATGATTGCATGCGGCGTAGATCTCGCTCTCCTCGAGCAGGCCGATGAACGAGCGGCTGCCCAGGAAGCTGCCGAAATGGCCCTCCTCGTCGCAGAACACCGCGACATCCACCCCGAGGTGACTCGTCGCAGCGTCCTCGGCGATGGCCCGCGCCGCCTCCAGCGCATAGACGCACCCCAAGGGGCCGTCGAGCCATCCAGCGTGGTTCTGGCTTTCCAGATGCGAGCCGGCCAGCGCCTTGCGACCGGCCGTCGGGCTCCTGCCGAGGATGTTGGCAATGCCGTCGATGGCGGCGTCGAGCCCGGCCTCGCGCATGCGGCCCACGAACCATTCGCGCGCGGCGATGTCCTGCTCGGACAGCGTGGGACGATGCACGCCCGTCTTGTAGGCGCCGAAGGTGGCGAGCGTGCGCAAGTCGGACAACACGCGCTCGGGCTTGATGTCAGGCATCTCAGCTGGGTCCATGGCCGGCGCGTAGTTGCAATGACGCCTCACAAGTCTCAAAGATCGCCAGGCAGCACGGCAATCGACCCGCTGGCTTCGACGTCTCCACGGACGTATTTGTCGTTAGCCACCTGCTCGAACCGGCCCCTGTGCTTGGCAAAGCGCGCCACACTGCCATCATCGCCGTCGGCTGGTTTTTCGATGCGATCGAGGGCGGCGTGCGTGACCAAAATGTGGACGAGCATGCCCAGGTCCAGCATTGCGAATTGGACACCTCGGATACTCGCATGGGCCGGGTACGCAATCGCCAAAAGCTGCATTGGGTTGGCGCTCATCGATTCCGCTCTTCTATTCCAGGGGTCATATGGCGTCGTGGATGTTCACGATTCGGCGCGGCGAGGCATGGACCCCATAAGTCTTGAGTGGTCGATCGCCGGTGGTGCGGAACCAATGGCGAAGGTGAGGCGTCAAGACGAGCGTCACGCCCGGCTTCAACGGGACGAGCTCGTCGCTCCCTTGCAGCCAAGCCTCGCCCTCACCCTCCAAGACCGTGATCGTCTCGAGGTAGGGATGCGAGTGAAGAGCGCTCTTGTACCCGGGGGGTGAAGTCTGGATGCCGACGCGGATAGGTGTCGATCCTTGTTCATCGCCCACGAGTGTCTGATAGCTCGCCCCGCCTTTGAACGGCTCGGCCGCGATATCGCTGTGGTGCACCACCGGCATGGTCTGCGCTCCCATCGCTGCTGTTTTCACGTGAAGATGCGGTCGCCTTGCTGATCGATGATCTGCTTGGCCTTCGAGATCGTGAAAGCGATCGCGTCATCCTTGCTGTGGTAGGTGTCGGCCCGGATGAACCGATGCTCCTTGAGCCCTCGGGCGTGTCCTTCTCGATCGTACCAGCGGTCTGGTACTGATCTCCGGCCCGGTATGGGGCGGGCCGAATGCGGTACCCTTCGCGTCGGACGCCCCGGCTGTCCCGCTCGCAAGGCGGGACCACGCGGTTTTGAGTTTCGAGAGCATGCGATCCACTCCGTAGCTTGACCGGGCGATTCTTGCGCGTCCGCCCGGTCATGTCCACTGGAGCGAGATGGTTCCCGCCGTGGGATTTCCATCCGGGAACGTGATTCTCGCTCTAAACTCCATAAGGATCGAGATTCACGCTTCAGCCCGCTCGAATCCGAGGCACGCGGTTCCATCCGAAGTCATCGCCAGGCGAAGACGGGCTGCTCCAGATCGTCGACGCGGGTGGCGCGGCCGGCAAGCACCTCCCGGAACTGGTAGATCAGGGCGCCCGTTGGTGCGTGAATGGAGCTTCCGTTGATGTTGACGCGGATAACGCGCCGGTTGCTTTCGGGAATGGTGACGAATTCGACGGCGTCCGGGCGCATGATCTCGGTGAGCGGGATGCGATGTACCGACGCCACCTCTTTCGGGTTGAGGCGCAGGCGCGGCTCGGAGCCGGCCCACACCACGACCGGCGTGATGAGATAGCCCGAGCGAGTCGCATAGTCGTCGAGGATACCAAGAACGTCGGTCGCCTCGAGGCGGAGGGTGATTTCCTCGTCAAGCTCGCGCAGCACAGCTTCTACGGGTGTTTCACCCTCATCGCACCGGCCGCCCGGCAGTGCCCATTGACCGCGGTGCGCGCGCAGGTCGCGGGTGCGCCGCGTCATCAGAAACGCGGCCCCGCCGGATCCGTCCTGTGTGTCCGTGAGTGCGATTGCGACCGCGGAGTGCTTGAGCCCGCGTGTCGAGTCGTTCTCCGGCAGCCGCGAGAACGCCGCGCACCGGCTTGCGACTTCGCGCCGAAAGCTGTCGTTGAAGGAGTAGGTCATGCGATCTCACTACAGCACCGGGGCGTTGGAGGAAACGGTGGGCGACGCCAAATATCTCTTCGCGGTGAAGAAGGACATCCTCTAAGTAGGAGAGTTCGGGGCAAGGTCGACAAATGGCGAGACCCTTGCCGAACATGCTTGTTTTCTGGGGCGAAACCACCGAGGAACCGGAGTCGAGGTTGGCATGGCTATGGCGCCAGTAGTTCATCGACCACGGCGCTGGTACAGCCCGACATCGATTGCGCGTTCCATCGCCATTCGCCCTCGGCTGTATTTCTCCGCTCTGGCGGGTATCTCTGCGCTGATCTTTCTGCCCG
>VBAB01000786.1 GCA_005888525.1 Alphaproteobacteria bacterium | reverse complement strand
CCAGCGCCGCGGGGCGTCCCTCGGCGGCCTCACCCATGGCCAGCACAGCCACGGCAGCCACCGCGTCGGCAAAGGCGACCTCGGTCACCTCCAGAGGCCTGCCGCTGAGGTCCTTCTCGCCTCGCCGGTCCCAGAGCGAGGGCACGCCCGCCGCGCCGATGGCGATCCCCACCGTGCCGAGCCGCCATGGCCGACCTACACTGTCGGAGATGATCACGCCGATGTCGGCGTTGAAATGCGCGTCGAGCCTCGCTTTGAGGCGCTGAGCGCTGGCATCGGGCGCCTCGGGCAGCAGGAGCACGCGGCGGCCGTGATCGTCAGCGCTGAGGTTGGACTGATCGATGCCGGCATTGGCGAGGATCAGCCCGTGCCGCGTGGCGACGATCAGCACGTTGGGCTTGGCACGGATGACTTCCACCGCCTCGCGCAGGATCGCCTCGACCAGCCGCGCGTCCTTCCTGGTGATCTGCGCCAGCTCGCGCGCCCGCTCGCTGGGCTCGAGCGTCGCGAGGTCGACGAACCGGCCTTCGGCCTTGGAGACGATCTTGCTGGTCACGACGACGATGTCGCGCGAGCGTGGCCTGGCGCCTTTCAGCGCCGCGATCAGGAGCGCGCACAGGTCGTCGCCCGGCTGCACCTGCGGGATGCCGCCGAGCGTGGTGATGGTGAGCCCGGAGTTGCTCAAGGTCGTCGGCTTCCTGCAGTTTCTATGTGGTGGCGATGGCGGTGATGCGGATGCCGGCGCCGTCGACCTTGTAGGTGCGGTTGATGCCGATGAGCACGGAGGTGAGCGCCTCGCCCGCCACCGAGTTGGCGAGCGGTCCGGCGTGGATGCCGCGCAGGCCGGCGGCCTTCGCCAGCTCCAGCACCGCCTCGCGATCTTTCGGGTCGTCGCCGAAGATCAGGACGTCGCAGTCTATGGCCTCGTCCTTCTGCAGCTTGTGTGCCGCCACGTTGTGGAACGCCGACACCACGCGCACGCCCGTCCCAAGCCGCTTCTGTGCGGTAAGTGCGGCGGAGCCCTCCGGCGGCATCTGCACGCGTGCCACCCTGGGCGGCACAAGCGGCACCGTGGTATCGACCACCAGCTTGCCCGCGACGTGCGGCGCGATCTCGTCGAGGATCGCGGCGTGGTTTGCCCAGGGCACCGTGACGAAAACGATTTCTGCCGCTTTGGCGGCATCCGCATTGCCGGCGCCGCGCGGCTTCACCGTGCCGCCTGACACCGCCAGCGCTCGCGCGGCGGCGTCGGCCTTCTCCGCCGAGCGCGAGCCGATCACGATTGCATGGCCGGCACGGGCAAGGTGCCGCGCCAGGCCCGCACCCAGCGCGCCCGTGCCGCCGATGATCGCGATTGTCGTCTTGCCCGCCTGCACCTGTACGCGCCCCGAGTTACAGCTTCATATCGGTCAGCGGGACCACGGAGATATCGGCCGCCTCCAGCGCCTGGCGGATGCCGCGCGCCACGACCACGCCCGTCGCCTCGTCGCCGTGCACGCACAGCGTGTGCACCTTGACCTTGATGCGCTTGCCGCTGAGGGCCACGATCTCGCCGTCGCGCACCATCCTGATCGCCTGCTCGGCGGCCAACTTCGGGTCCTTGAGGACGGTGTTCGGGATCGAGCGGGCGGCGAGGTTGCCATCGTCGGCGTAGCGCCGGTCGGGGAAGCCTTCGAGCGCCATCGGCAGGCCCAGCCTCTCCGCCGCCTTCTGCATCTGCGTCCCGTAGAGCGCGACATAGATGATGTCTTTGTCGACCGTCTTGATGGCCCGGCCGATGGCCATGGCATAGCCCTCGTCCTCGGCGGCCATGTTGTTGAGGGCGCCGTGGGCCTTGAGGTGAGTCACCTTCAGGCCGGCATAGGATGCCATGGCCTGCAGCGCGCCGATCTGATAGGCCACCATGTACTCGAGGTCCTGCGGCTTCATCTGGATGCGGCGCCGGCCAAAGCCCCACAAGTCGTTGAAGCCCGGATGCGCGCCGACGCTCACACCTTGCTCTTTGGCCAATGTGCACAGCCGGTGCATGGTGTTGGCGTCGCCGGCG
>VBAB01000778.1 GCA_005888525.1 Alphaproteobacteria bacterium | reverse complement strand
TGATGCCCGAGCGCAACGGGACGCTGGCCGATCGGCGCCCACACGCCGCGGGTGATCGGCTTCAGGCCGATGCGATGCTCATCCGTCGCCCAGATCTCGACTTCGGCGCCCGGATGCTTGCGCCGCTCATCGGCGGCGGCTGTGGATCGGCGTGGAATAGTTGACCGGCTGGGCTTGGGATCGGCGTTCAAGAATTGACCGACTCAGGCATCGGCGGATGCCTCCTCTGGTTGCAGAGGGGGCCAGCCGGGATGATGACCGTGGAGACGATAGGAAGGATCCGCCGCGCGCACCTTGTCGAGGGTGAGAGCATCCGGGGGATAGCGCGACGCCTGCGCGTGTCGCGGCAAGTTGTGCGCCGGGCAATTGCGTCCGAGACTGGCGAGTTTCATTACGAGCGCAACGTGCAGCCGCTACCGAAGCTTGGCACGCATGTTGCCAATCTCAACCGACTACTGGAGGAGAACGAACGCCGACAACGGCGCGAGCGGCTGACGCTGATCCGCGTCTGGGAGGAGTTGCGCGGGCTCGGATACGAGGGCGGGTATGATGCGGTGCGCCGCTACGCGCGACGCTGGCAGCGTGCGCGAGACGCCCAGGTTGCCGAAGCCTATGTGCCGCTGTCGTTCCCGCCGGGTGCGGCCTACCAGTTCGACTGGAGCCACGAGGTGGTCGTGCTGGCTGGCATGACCACTGTTGTGAAGGTGGCGCATGTCCGACTCTGCTACAGCCGTATGCTGTTCGTGCGGGCCTACCCGCGCGAGGCCCAGGAGATGGTGTTCGATGCCCATGACCGGGCGTTCAGCTTCTTCAAAGGTACCGCCAAGCTCGGCATCTACGACAACATGAAGACCGCTGTCGATGGCATCTTCGTCGGCAAGGAGCGGGCCTACAATCGGCGCTTCCAGGCGATGTGCAGCCACTATCTGGTGGAGCCGAGAGCGTGCACGCCGGCGGCCGGCTGGGAGAAGGGCCAAGTCGAGAACCAGGTCGGCGTGGTGCGTCAGCGGTTCTTCTCGCCGCGGTTGAAGTTCAAGAGCTACGCTGAGCTCAATGCCTATCTGCTCGACCGCTGCGTTACGCATGCGCAGGCGAGTGCCCATCCCGAGCAGAAGGAGAAGACGGTCTTCGAGGTGTTTGAAGCCGAGCGCATTGCGCTGATCCCGTACCGTGGTTCCTTCGATGGCTTCCGGGCGACGGTGGCGTCGGTCTCCAAGACCTGCCTCGTGAGCTTCGACGGCAACAAGTACTCGGTGATGGCTAAGGCGGTGGGCCGGCCAGTCGACGTCTACGTCTATGCCGAACGCATCGTCATCCGGCAGGACGGCGCGGTCGTCGGTGAGCATGCCCGCCGCTTTGGGCGGCATCAGACAGCCTTCGACCCTTGGCACTACGTGCCGGTGCTGGCTCGCAAGCCGGGCGCGCTAAGGAACGGAGCTCCCTTCAAGGATTGGACGTTGCCGGGCTCACTGGAGAAGGTGCGACGCAAGCTCACCGGTTCCTACGATGGTGGACAGGCAGATGGTATCGATCCTCACTGGGGTCCTCACCGATGGTCTTCCCGCTGTCGAAGCCGCATGTCGGGAAGCCCTCGCGTCCGGCATTGCCAGCGCCGACATCATCCTGAACATCTTGGCTCGCAGCCAGGCACCAGCACCATCGACACCCGTCCAGACTCCCGAGAGCCTGCAGCTCAAGCACGCGCCACTCTCAGACTGTGCCCGCTATGACAACTTGAGGAGCCGCACCGCCGAAGAGGTCGTCCATGGAGCGGCATGAGATCCTGGACATGCTCGGCACGCTGCAGCTCTCCGGTGTGAGGGCGGCCTACGATGAGATCGTCCCCACCGGGGTGAAGCGGCAGCACTCGTTCGAACGCATCCTCGGCGCACTCCTGAAGGCAGAGATTGCCGAGAAGCACGCCCGGTCAATCCGCTATCAGATGGGCATTGCTAAGCTACCCTTGGCCAAGGAGATCGAGGAGTTCGTCTTCAAGGGCACTCCAATTAATGCCGAGCTCGTGCGGGACCTGGCCACCGGCGGCTTCCTCGAGCACCAGCGCAACGTGGTGCTGATCGGCGGCACCGGTTCCGGCAAGAGCCATCTCGCCATAGGTATTGCCCGCAATTGCATCCGTGGCGGCGCCAAGGCCGCTACTTCAACGTCGTCGACCTGGTCAACAAACTCGAAGCGGAAGCCAAACTTGGCCGTCAGGGGCGCATCGCCGACGGGATAACGCGCGTCAATCTCTTGGTCCTCGACGAACTCGGCTATCTGCCCTTCGCTCAGAGCGGCGGCCAGCTGCTGTTCCACCTGATCAGCCGCCTCTATGAGCGGACCTCGATCATCGTCACGACGAACCTCGCCTTCGCCGAATGGGCGACTGTCTTCGGCGACAGCAAGATGACCACCGCCCTGCTCGACCGGCTCACGCACCACTGCGACATCATCGAGACCGGCAACGACAGCTGGCGCTTCAAGAACCGCAAATAGCAGCGCCGCCTGTCGATCGGCGTCCAATCCTGACCCACCAAAAGCACGTGCCAGTGCCAAGCCTTCCGGCACTACGCTTCGCTACGTGCCTCCAGCCTTGGCACTGCGTCGTCACAACCTAGAGGGTGGTCAACTCTTCGACGCCGATCCTGGTAAACACTTCGGTGCCGTTTGACAAGTGGTCCGATGTGTTCCTCAAAGGCCGCGAGCACGTCGGACACGAACGGGCCTGGGGGCGAGTAGCGAGCGCGTTTTATCGGCACGATTTTTCGTACGATGCCTCTGTCTACGGCTTCG
>VBAB01000777.1 GCA_005888525.1 Alphaproteobacteria bacterium | reverse complement strand
GCCGCAAACGACATCCACGAGATCACCTCGGCCTCGTCCTCCAGAGCGCCTTCTGGCCAGAGATGCGCGCCCGGATACTTGCGAGCAATGTAGTAGAGCGTGGCCGCCACCTCGGTTAGCACTCGGCCACTCTCTGTGACGAGCACAGGCACCTTGCCGTCGGGATTTAGCGCCAGGTGCTCTGGCGAACGTGTTTCCTGCTTGGAGATTAGCCGGGGCACGAGCTCGTGAGCGGCACCGGACTCGATTAGAGCGATGTGTGTTGCAAGCGAGCTCGATGACGGGGAGAAGTAGAGTTTCAGCATTGTTGGAGCTCATGGCAGTACCGACTACCTGGAGATTGCGCCGTTGTTCTCCTAAGCGCAAGCACGGCCCGCGGCCTAGCCTAGGACTTGCGTGATTTGCAACCGGACTACAAGTTTCCGGTCGTGCCAGCCACTCGCCGCCCGTTTCACTCCCTAGGAGGCCTCAATGACAAAGACCGCTCTCATAGTCGGTGCCGGCTCCGGCATATCGGCATCGTTCGCCCGGCTGCTGGCCAAGGACGGCTACCGGATCGTGCTGGCCTCACGCAATCCCGCAACGCTCACGAGCCTGGCGACCGAGACCAAGGCCACGACGCACCCTTGCGATGCCGCTGACCCGGCCAGCGTCGACCAGCTGTTTGCGCACGTCGACCAGCAGTTCCCCAAGCTCGACGTCTGCCTGTTCAATGCCTCAGCCCGCGCGCCCGGGCCCATCACCGAGGTCGACCGCGAGCAGGCGCGCACCGCGCTGCTGATCTCGTCCTACGGCGGCTTCCTCGTCGCCCAGGCGGCCGCGGGGCGCATGCTGCTGCACGGGTCCGGCACGATCCTGCTGACGGGCGCCTCGGCCAGCGTGAAGGGCTATCCGCAGTCGGCCGTGTTCGCGATGGGCAAATTCGCCCTGCGCGGCTTGGCGCAATCGATGGCTCGGGAGCTAGCCCCCAAAGGCATCCATGTCGCGCACTTCGTCATCGACGGCGGCGTGCGCAATGCCGAGAAGGGCCGCGTCGAAGGTGCCAACAGGGCTGCCGACAGCTACCTCGATCCCGACGCAATCGCACAGAGCTATCTGCACGTGGTCCGGCAGCCGCGCAGCGCCTGGACGTGGGAGGTGGAGCTGCGCCCATGGGTCGAGCGGTTCTGAGGCCGCCACGTCGCCCAGCGCCTCAAGGCGAGGCGCGATCCTCTCCGCTTGCCCAGTTTCTCCACCATGGCGAGGTGGGGCTGCGTCCAGGCGTCGTCAGTCGGCGTGCGGTGCCAGCTCATGCCGGCCAGGATGCCGCTGTTCGCGTCAGCGGGGAAGCCACGAGGTGGTGACGATCGCTTGTTACATTTTAGGAACACAAATATCCGGAACAACTGTCGCGTGCACCTGGATTGAGCCCCAGCGATGAACACACCCGACAGAGACTATCCCCTGCGAACTGTGGGCCATGTGTTCGTTACTCTCCTGCTGTCGGCTTGTTCCGCATCATCAGACCACATCCTCGCCCAGTATGTGCCACCGGAGAAATACCAGGCGCTAACTTGCTGGGAGATCGGTACGGAGGGCAAACGCGTAGTCAGCCGCGTCGCAGAGATTTCGGGAGATGAGTACCCCGCTACGTCGGGCACTGCGTGGCTTGTTGCTCCGTCGATCGTCGTACACTGGCCGACACCTTGGTTTGCGATGTCGGAGGAAGCAGCCACCGAGCTTTCCAAGCTCAAGGGCGAATTCGAGGCGCTGGAGCAAGCCGCGGCTTTGAAGCGTTGCGGCCTTTCCTTTAAGCAGCAGGCGGGTTAGCAGCGTGCCCGCGTCCCTTCTCTTCATACGCCCCTGCATGCTGCTCGGAGGCATCGTCTCGAAGCGCCGGAACTCAGTCTACTGCTCGGGGGAGTGCCGCGATTGGGCGAAGATCAATACGCAAAGCTGGCGTGCCGCACACAGGGAGCGGTGGCGCCTCTTTGAACGCGGCCAGCCATAAACCATGCGCGTCGGTATTTGTACTGATTGACCGAGCACTAATGGCAGATAGGTTTGATCGCCTGCTTCCTCTATTCCATGGGTATCAATCATGCGTGGTGCTGTTCACTTCCTGATCCTGTGCCTTGCCGGCTCTCCGGCCTTTGCCCAATCAGTCGCGCCGCCAAACACCGCTGCCTTGCCGTCATCGTCACCATTAACGAAGTCTCTCCCGTCTTCGGCAGCGAAGTCCCCCGAGCGAACCGCCGAGATAAAGGAACGCGTCGCCTTTTGGCTTAAGATTGGGACGCTCAGACCCACATGACGCGGAAAGAATGGCGCACCGTTTGCAACCGCGTGGCGGCCGAGCGCGGACAATTCCTGCTTGAAAACCCAGACCAGTTACCTATGAGCAGCCGTCGGCGTTAAGACTCCCCCAGAACGGGGATCACGATCACGCATCTGCAGTGCATGGTACGCGCCGAGCGCCGGCCGACACTAGGTGCGCAGCCTAGACGGCTGGCTGTTCGCCGCGCATGCTGACCGGATGCACCCTGTCGGCATGGGCAATCATGAGAATGCCGGGCCCGTTGCTGCGGCCGGGGCGCCGACAGAGCAAGACGTCGCCGTAACCATCGCGACCCGGCAACAAGCTCGATCGAGAAGCCGAGTGCACCGATGCGTGGCGCGATGAAATCCACCATGCGATTGACGGTTGAGGGATCATAGGTCGGCCTTTCGATGCGAGCCCAATCGAGAAGCTAGGCCAGAAGTGCATCGGTAGAGAAGATGGAAGCATTGATCGTGCGACCCTCCGGGCATTGTCGGCGTCGGTTGTTGTCCAGCGGAGCTTGGCACAATCCCGATCGTTCAACGCCCTTCGGGATCAGCTCCAAGCTTCACTTGCAGCTTGCCGAAGTTCTCGCCGCGCAGAAGCCCGATGAAGGCACGCGGCGCCTTCTCGATGCCCTCGATGATGTCTTCCTTGTATTTAATGCGTCCCGAGCGGACCCACTCGCCCAACTGTCGCATGGCCGGAGCGAACTTGTTGGCGAAGTCCGAGACGATGAAGCCGCGCATGCTCACTCGGCGGCCCACGAAGAGGCCCAGCAGTCTAGGTCCCACCTCGGGTGCTGCCACATTATACTGAGAGATCGAACCGCACAGCGCCACGCGTGCAAAGAAGTTGAGATTGAGAAACACGGCATCGCTCACCGCGCCGCCGACGTTGTCGAAGTAGACCTCGACGCCGTTTGGGCAGGCGGTTTTGATCGCGGCGCTCAGATCCTTGGCAGCCTTGTAGTCAACACACTCATCGAGACCGAGTATCTCCTTCACGAAGGCGCACTTTTTCGGTCCACCGGCGATGCCGATGGCGCGGCATCCGGCGATCTTTGCGAGCTGTCCGACGACCTGCCCGACCGCCCCGGATGCGGCGGACACGACTACCGTTTCGCCAGCCTTCGGCTGCCCGACCTCGAACAGGCCGAAGTAGGCCGTCATACCGGGCATCCCGAGCACGCCATTGGCGGTGGAGATGGGAGCAAGCGACGGATCGATCTTTCTGAGCGTCGGGCCACCAATGGCATATTGCTGCCACCCCAGACGCTCCTCCACGATATCGCCGACTTTGAAACTCGG
>VBAB01000213.1 GCA_005888525.1 Alphaproteobacteria bacterium | reverse complement strand
CAGCGCGCGCAAGGAGGCGCCGACCCCGCAGCGCTGCGCATAGCGCAGCAGCGTGCGCGGGCTGGTCGGGCCGGGCAGGCCGACATAAACGGGCACATCGGCGGCGCGGCGCGCCAGATCGGCGCAATACTCGACGATGCGGTTGGGCGCGAAGGAGAACTGCGTGACGACGTAGGCGCCGAGCCCTTGCGCGCGGGCGAGCGCCAGCTTCTCGGCGAGCGCGGCAGCGAGCGTGGCGGAGGCAATGCGCGGGTGGCCCTCGGGATAGCCCGGCAACCCCACCTGCTGCACGCCACAGCCGGGGAGAAGCCCATCACGCATGAGCGCCGCGCCGTCGACGTAGGGACCCAGCGGCTCGGCCACATCGCCGCCGATCAGCAGCACCTTGCGCACGTTCGCGAGCCGCACCGCCTGCTTCAGGAACGCCTCGACCTCGGCACGCGAGACGATGCGGCGCGCGGCCACGTGCGGCACGGGCTCGAGGCCGGCCTCGGAGAGTGCGACGAGCGCGGGCAGCGTGTGGGCGAGCTCGCGGCGCGGCAGGTGATTGACGTAGACGGGCGTGCCGGCGGGCAGAAGCGCGGCGATGCGCTGCGCGTCCTCGGGCGCGTCGGCGCCCATCTCGAGCGAGCCGCAGGCGACCAGCTCGGCAGCCGTCGCGGCGATGTCCTGGGCGTCCGCCGCAGCGCGGGGGGAGGGGGCGTCGTCGGCCGGGATGGGCAGCATTCTCAACCTCTCTTGCGCGAGATGACGTAGGATTCATCGAGGAACCACAGGCTGCCGTGCGCCTGTAGCACCTCGCGCGTGGCGTCGATGTAACGCCGGGAACCGAGCTCCACGGCCAGCCGCTCGTCGTCGATCTGCGCCACGTAGACGGCGGCGTTCCAGGCCGCCAGCAGCGTGGACGTGCCGATGCCGGCGGCGATCTCGGTGGGCAGCGTGTGCATGGCGTAGCGGAACTCGGCACGCTGGTCGGCGTAGGCGTTGAAGTTGTAGCGGCGCGCGTCGCGGCCGAGCACGGCGCGCACCGCGCGCAGGATGTCGTGGCGGGAGGTCTTGAAGGGGTCCTCGCCGGGCCAGATCTTGCGGATGATCTCCATGCCCGGGTCGCGGCCGCAGGAGTGGATGCCGAGCAGCCGGCCGCCCGGCCTCAGCGCGCGCACCAAGGGGGCGATGACCTTGGTGGCCTTGAACTCGACGGGCACGCGCGCGCGGTAGGGCTGCGAGGCGATGACGATGTCGTAGTCGGCGCGCGCCTGGCCCTGGCGGGGGATCACGTCGTCGAGCAGGAAGCGGTAGTCGTCGCGGTAGATGACGAGCGCCACGGGCCGCTCGTAGACGGGGTTGCCGGTCTTGGGCGAATGCTTGGCCTGCCAGACCTTGGCCAGGAACGGCTCCAGCGCCTCGATCTGCTCGCTGAACTCGGCGGCCGTGCTGCCCGTCAGCGCCACCTCGTGCCACACCAGCGAGGTGGCGGCGGAAAGCGCCTTGGGCGCCAGCCACGGCGCCTCGGTGTAGTACATGTTGGTGACGACGAGCGCGGTCGCGGGGTGCTCGTGGAAGCGGTCGGCCATCTTGTCGAGGCAGAGCCGGGTGTCCTCGAGGCTGATCTCCTTGCCGACCACGTAGAAGGGCAGCGTCGGCAGGCGGCGGTGCATCTCGCGCATGACGCGGGTGAGCACCGTGCCGTCGCCCATGCCGGCGTCGAACACGCGCACCGCCGGCGGCTCGGGATGCAGGTGGGCGAGCTCCAGGTCGACGCGGCGCGCCACCATCTCCTTCTCGCTGCAGGTGTTGACGAACAGCAGATATTTCTGGCGGTTGTCGAAGAAGCGGAAGTTGCGCGAGGGCGCGCCTTCCGCGTTGGCCGTTTTCGTCTCCAGGCGCGGCGTCCCGCCCACGCGCAGCAGCTGCATCAGCTCACGCGGCGCGACCGGCGCCTCGACGCCCTGGCTGGTGAGGAAGACGCTGACGCGCTCCAGCGTCTCCGGCGTGATGCGGGCGCCATCGCGCAGGCGGGCGACGAACTTGCCGTCGTTGACGGCGCGCCGACCGAACGTGGATTCGGCCATGCCCGCGCGCCGGCAAAATTCCGAGATGCTGTCCAGCAAATCGACGGCTGCGTGGGCCATCGCCCCGCTCCTCGGTAGGCGCCCATTCCGATTCTCTTTGGAAAGAAAGCCTACTGATCAGGGCGTTGGGACAGCAACCACAAATGAAGTGAGGAGACTAGTGGGATATCTCCCACATCCCTAACTCACGCCGTGAGCCTAAGTCTCTGATAAGGCACTTTATAAGCTTAAATATAAATGTTTTCAATACGTTACGAAGGCGCACACAGTCGCATTTCCGTCACACTCGCCGGCCAAGTGAGCGGCCCCCCATTGCACTGCGGTACGAAGTGAAGTTTGCTCCAGATGGATGAGCGGCAGTCTTGCGGGGGATGCGCACGCACATCGTCCACCCTGAACGGGACGCCTCGCAACACGGCCTTCGATCCACGGACTCGTAGCGTGAGGGAGGGCGTCATGACACGAGCGCTTTGCGGGAAGCACATCCGTCAGACAACCATTCGCACCCGGCTCGATCTGCTCGGCGCGACCCGGTCTCCAGGCCGGGCCGCAAACAGCGCGCGCGGGGCGTTGCCAACACCAAGGCCGCCGACCCGGTCCCCCGCTCATAGATAGCGGGACGATCCCACAAGCATAACCGTCGCGCACGAGCCAGCCTTCGCCGGGATGGCACAGGCCGCACGTGCGCTCATGTCGGTTCTCACAATGGGAGCAGCACGATGGCGCGTGAACCTATGCGACCGCAGGGCCCTCTGCTCGAGGAGCTGAGTGGAATGGCAGACGCCAGGGCCTGGGGTGAATCTCTGGCCCAAGACCTCCAAGACTACATACACAAGCGCATCCCCTGGTCGGAGGTGGACAAGGGCGCCCTGCTGCACGGCGAGCCGGGCACGGGCAAGACCATCTTCGCCACGGCGCTGGCTGCGACCTGCAAGGTCCCCCTCGTCGCCACGTCCTATGCCGAATGGCAGCGCAGCAAGGACGGCCACTTGGGCGACGTGCTGGCGGCGATGGCCGACGACTTCAAGCTCGCCAAGAAGCACGCCCCATGCATCCTGTTCATCGACGAGATCGAGGCGGTCAGCTCGCGCGCGACCGGCGGCAGCAACCACCGCTGGTATACGAACATCATCACTGCGCTCAACGAGCAGCTGCACGGCATCTTCTCGCGCGAGGGTGTCGTCGTGATCGCCGCCACCAACTACCCGGACCGCATCGATCCGGCGCTGCTGAGGCCCGGCCGGCTCGACACCCGCATCGCCATCCCCATGCCCACCGCGCAAGACCTGCGCGGCATTGTCCGCTTCCATCTGCGCAAGGACTTGGCGGATGCCGACCTGGGCGGGCTCGCCGTGGCGCTGGCCGGCTCGACGGGCGCCCACGTGGAGAGGATCATCCGCGTCGCCCGCCGCAGGGCGCGCAAGCTCGGGCGCGAGCTGCTGCTCGACGACCTGTTCGCGGCGCTCGGCGAGAAGCTGGATGACCTGCCGCGCGAGTACCTGGAGCGCATCGCCATCCACGAGGCCGGACACGCGGCGGCGGCCATTGTCCTCAAGGTTTCGCGCAACGTCAGCGTCTCGCTGTTCCACCTGGGCGAGGGCAGCGCGGCGACCTACTTCGACCCGCAGATCGAGGCCGTCACGCGCAAGGTGGTGGAGCGCCGGATCGCCGTCGCCCTGGCGGGGCGCGCGGCCGAGCAGGTCTTGCTGGGCGACGTGACGGCCGGGGCCGGCGGCTCCGACACCTCCGACCTCGCCATGGCCAATACCCTGGCGTTCTGGACGGTCGCGCGATGGGGGCTCGGAGAGGTGGACCAGCTGAAATGGCTGGCCGGCGGGCCCGAGCAGATCGTCTCGACCCATCCCGAGCTCGCCGCGGAGGCCTACAAGATGCTGGACGTGGCCAACAAGCGCGCCCTGGCGCTGATCAGGCGACGTATGACCGAGGTGCGCGCCATCGCCGGCGCGCTCATGAAGCGCCGCGCGCTGGCACACGAGGACATCGCCGCGCTGCTGGCCCGCAGCCAGACGCGCAGAAAGGAGCCAGCCGTTCGGCGCCCGCATCGCCGGCGCGCCTGACGCCGCGCGTCAGCCCGTGCCGGTGTCGTCCGTGGTGGTGCCGGGCAGCGGCCGTACGCCGGTGACCTGAGCGTCGGGGAACTGCTGCAGCACGGCCGCCACCGCCGGGTGCTTGGCGATGTCGCGAATCTCGGCAGCCTGGCGCTCGCGCTGCGCCTGGCCGATGGCGGGCGCGCCCGGAGCCTTGCTCAGGGCCACCATCCAGCGCTTGTCGGTCCAGGCATTGAGCTTCTCGCGCAGCTCGTTGGCGAGCTCCTTCGGCGCGCCGGGGAGGAGATGCAGCTCGATGCTGCCCGCCGGCTCGAAGCGCACCAGGCTCACGTGCTCTTCCAGATGCACCCTGAGCTTGACCTCGCGGCGCTCGCCGACGAGTGCGACCACGTCGGCGAACGTGCGCAGGATCGGCACCGCGGCCGCAGCTGGATCGGAGGGCCCGATGTCGTCTTCGCTCACGCCCTCTTCCTCGGCTGCGCTCTCCAGGGCATCGACCGGCGCCGGGGGGCGCTTCTCGGCGGGCGGGAGCGCGGGCTTGGCCCCGGCGCGCGGGGCGCTGCCGCCGAGCGCGTTGATGATATCGGCGGGCGCCGGCAAGTCGGCGGTATAGGCCAGGCGGATCAGCACCATCTCCGCGGCGGCCGCCTGGTTGGGCGCACGGGCCAGCTCGTCGAGCCCCTTGAGCAGCAGCTGCCAGGCACGCGCGAGAATCGCCACCGACAGCCGCTCGGCCAGCGCCACGGCGCGGCGCCGCTCCTCGCCAGATAGGCCCTCGCCCGCGTTGGTCGCGCCCAGCGTCTTGGCGCGCGTGGCGGTGTGCACGGCCTCGGCGAGGTCGGCCAGGATCTGGCCGGGCTCGGCCCCGTCGCGATGCAGGGCGGCGAATGTCTCGAGCGCTTCGCCGGTGGCTCCGCCGAGCAGCCGCTCGAGAAGATCGAAGATGCGCCCGCGGTCGGCGAGGCCCAGCATGTCGCGCACGCGCTCGAGGCGCACCTTGCCGGCACTCATCGCCAGTGCCTGGTCGAGCAGGGAGAGCCCGTCGCGCACCGAGCCTTCGGCGGCGCGGGCGATGGCGGCCAGCGCCTCGTCCTCGGCCTCGCCGCCCTCGTTGGCGATGATCTTCTTGAAGTGCTCCATCAGCACGGGCACCTCGACGCGCCGCAGATCGAAGCGCTGGCAGCGCGACAGCACCGTGAGCGGCACCTTGCGCACCTCGGTGGTGGCGAAGATGAACTTCACGTGCCCCGGCGGCTCCTCCAGCGTCTTCAAGAGCGCGTTGAAGGCGCCCTTGGAGAGCATGTGCACCTCGTCGATGAGATAGACCTTGTAGCGCGCCAGCATCGGCTTGTAGCGCGCGCTCTCGATGATCTCGCGCATGTTGTCGACGCCGGTGTTGGAGGCGGCGTCCATCTCCAGCACGTCGGGGTGCCGGCCCTCCATGATCTCGGCGCAGTGGCGGCCGAACTCGGCCATGTCGAAGGTGGGCTTGTCGACGCCGTCGCGCTCGTAGTTGAGGGCGCGCGAGAGAATGCGTGCCGTCGTGGTCTTGCCGACGCCGCGCACGCCCGTCAGCATGTAGCCCTGCGCGATGCGATCGGTGGCGAACGCGTTCTTCAGCGTCGTCACCATGGCGTCCTGGCCGATCAGACCCTCGAAGGAGGAGGGACGGTATTTGCGCGCAAGCACGACATAGGGGGCGGACTTCTCTCCGCCGTTGTCGGACTTGCCCTGCTCGACAGCTTGCTTCTTCTTTGCCATGCCTGCGCAATGTCATGCCCGCGAAGACGGCAATCCAGATCGCCCAGCTTCACAGGCTGTGGAGAATTAGCTTTCCGCCCCGACGGCCGCGGATCATCTCGGAAGTGCCGAGAAGCCGCGCGAGTGGGAGGCTGACGAGCGACCCGCATCTGGCTCGTTAGGGCTGCTTCCTTCCGGACCTGACCCGGTTGGCGAGGGATACGTCCACCGCCAACCTCCCGACCCGATTATGGTGCGGCGGCGTGCGGATTACAATCGAGGCGTGCGCCGAACGTGCACGCAAAAATGCAAACCGGCCCCGCAACGCTTGCGACAAATAGGCAAGCGTGCGGAGCCGGAAGTCGTCAGCAGTCGCGGCCGGCGATTACCACCAGCGACGGCACCAGCGGCGGCAATGCCAATGCCCGCGGTGACGCCAGCACCGGCGCCAGCAGCGGGCCTGCTCGACCTGGCTCTGCTCGACGCCGAGCGTCTTGAGCGCATCCAGCGAGCCGCTGGCCGCAGGGGCGGCCTGGGCCGTACCGTACAGCATGAAAGCACCCGCGGCGGCACCCGTCAGAGTGAGTAACAGCTTGCGGTTCATTGTGAGCTCCATAATTTAGTTGGGACCCTATCGGCGCAGATCGCGATCCGTAACCGGCACCACATCGGCGACAAAACGCCGAAGCGGCGGGTCTCCCGGCTCTTGGTCCTTGACTTGCCCCGATAAAGTCATGATCGCGCTCGGCACATGAACAAGAAATGAATACCGTGTACTGCCAAGCGGCCGCTCACAATTTTCCTGCGCGGCGTCAGCCAGCCTCCATCGCGTCGCTCTCGAGACTCTGGCGACTGCGCTTGTCCGCCGGGCCGATGGGCCTGACGCGAATCGCCGTGATCTTGTTGCGGCTCTTGCGCAGAATTTCGAAGCGGTAGCCGTAGAACGTGAAAGCCTGGCCGGGCTCGGGAATCGTCTGCGCCTCATGGATGACGAGACCGGCGATGGTGGTCGCCTCCTCGTCCGGGAGCGCCCAGTCCATCTGGCGATTGAGATCGCGGACCGCCACCGTGCCGTCGACGTTCACCGAGCCGTCCGCCTGCACACGGATCGCCGCGTCGTGCAGGTCGTGCTCGTCGGCGATCTGGCCCACGATCTCCTCGAGGATATCCTCGAGCGTGATCAGGCCCTGCACCTCGCCGTACTCGTCGACAACGAGAGCCAGCTGCGACTTGCGCTTGAGAAACTCGTTGAGCTGGTCGGTGACGCTGGTGGTGTCGGGCACGAACCAGGGCGGCGCGGCAAGGGCGGTCACGTCGAGCTTGGACACGTCCCAGCCTACGCCCGCAAGCGCGACCAGCAGGTCCTTGGTGTGCACGACACCGACGATGTTCTCGGGCTCGTCCTTCCACAGGGGTATGCGGGTATGCTGGCTTTTCAGCACCTCGTCGACAACCTTCTCGGGCGGATCGTCGATGTCGATCGTCTGCATCTTGGTGCGATGGACCATGATGTCGAGCACCTGCAGGCTCCTGAGATCGAGCACGCCGCCGAGCATGGCCGCATCGCCCTTGGCGACGGCGCCGCCGATGGTTTGCAGCTGGATAGTGCCGCGGATCTCCTCGTGCGCCGCCAGGATGTTGGCCGCGTCGTCGCGCTTGGTGGGTGTCAGCCGCAGGATCAGGCGGACGATGAACTGGATCGCCGCGGTCAGCGGACTGAGGAGCGCGATGACGACCCGCATGATCGGCGCCACGAACAGCGCCACGCTGTCGGAGAAAGCCAGCGCGTAGGTCTTGGGCAGCACCGCCGAGAAGATGACGATGAGCAGCGTCACGATCGCCGTCGCGTAGACGACGCCGGCGGGGCCAACCATCACGATGGCGACGCCGGAGGCGAGCGAGGCCGCCAGGACGTCGACGAGGGTGTTGCCGAGCAGCACGGCGCCGATCATCTTGGCGGGCTGGCGCAGCAGCCGGTTGACGAGGCGGGCCTTCGAATTGCCCTCCTGCTCCAGCGCATGCATGCGCGCGCGCGAGGCCGCGGTGAGCGACGTCTCGCTGGCGTTGAAGAACGCCGACAGCACGAGCAGCACGACGATGGCGAGGAGGATGACGCTGACTTCGAAGATACTGAATTCGACGTCCATGGGGGTCCCGAGAGGTGTTTACCGCCTACTGCGGACAGCCAACGCTACCCGCGGCAATGCCGACACGTGCTTGCCGAGCCGGGCGGGCAGATTCGTAACCTGATAGCACGCGACCGGGTTCCAGTCTCATGCCGGTGAACGAAAGCCCTTACACGCGATGAAGCCCGGGGCCGATGGAATCGCGACCTCGCCCTGAGCTAGTCGAAGGGCGACCCGCAGGCTCCACAGCAAAGGCGCTTCGTCTGCAACTCCGGGTCAATCCTTTCGCTTGGCGTATCAGGTGTCGCCGACCCGGCGGGACAGGAAATCGTGCACCGTTGGCGTGGACACGTCCCGCGTGATGAAGGCTTCGCCGATGCCGCGCGCCAGGATCAAGGTCAGCCGGCCCTCGCGCACCTTCTTGTCCTGACCCATGATCTCGAGGAGGGCTGCGGCATCAGGCGATTGGCTGCCCGGGATGTCGGCGATGCGGGTCGGCAGGCCGAGGGCGGCCAAGTGCCTCTCGACCCGCGTCACGCTGTTGTTGCCGATGAACCCCATCTCCTCGGACAGCCGGAAGGCAAGGCAGATGCCGATGGCGATGGCCTCGCCGTGCAGCAGCCGATCGGAGAAGCCGGCCCACGTCTCGAGCGCATGGCCGAACGTGTGGCCGAGGTTGAGGAGCATGCGCTCGCCCGTTTCCGTCTCGTCGCGGGCGACGATGCCGGCCTTGCCTTGCACCGCGACGGCGATGGCGCGGGTCAACGCCGCCTCGTCCCTGGTGAACACGGCCGGTCCGTTCTGCTCCAGCCAGGCGAAATATTCGGCATCGCCGAGCAGGCCGTATTTGACGGCTTCCACGTAGCCCGCCCGGAACTCCCTCGGCGGCAGCGTGGCGAGGACGTCGATGTCGGCCAACACGAGGCGCGGCTGGTGGAAGGCGCCGACCAGGTTCTTGCCCTGCGGCGTGTTGATGCCGGTCTTGCCGCCGACGGAAGAATCCACCTGCGCCAGCAGCGTGGTCGGCAGCTGCACGAAAGGCATGCCGCGGCGCACGATGCCGGCGGCGAAGCCTGCCAAATCGCCGATCACGCCGCCGCCGAGCGCGATCACGCAATCGCGGCGCTCGAGCCCCATCTCGATGAGGCGTCCGCACAGCCCGGCCAGGGCCGCGAAGCTTTTCGTCACCTCGCCAGGTGGGAGGATTTCCGTGCCGGCGTAGAGGCCCGCGCTGCGCAGGCTCGCCTCGAGCGGGGCCAAATGGCGCGCGGCCACGTTGCGATCGGTGACGATGCCGCATTTACCGGGCCCCAGCCGTGCCTTGATCAGGTCGGCTGCAC
>VBAB01000776.1 GCA_005888525.1 Alphaproteobacteria bacterium | reverse complement strand
AAGGCCTCCGCCCGCCCCAGATTCGCAGTGGCAGCCATCATGGCAAACGTCTTCGTGGTCAGCTCGGTCGCGGCCCTGGAATAGACAGCCCAGTGCGACACGAGGAGGGCGCGGGCGCCGGCATAAAAGAAGGCGCGCGCGAGCCCCGAGAGGGCTTCCGCACCTTCGGCGCTGCCGGCAGCCGTATTGCAGGCCGAAAGTACGACCCAATCCGCATTGAGTTTCAGCGTTGCGATCTCGGAGGCCGTCAGCAGGCCGTCATCGGCTTCCGTGGGAACGTCCGGCGGGGTGAGCACGAGGGCCGGCTCTGCCAGCCCGGCATGAGAATGCCCCACGCCAGGCAGGAAAGCTTGGGCGCGTTGCGCATGCGCTGGACCTTCAGGATCACTTGCCTGGGCAGCCGGTGGTCAGGTCGCCAGTGCGGGCCGCCGGCTTGCCGTTGATGAAGACACCGCCGCCGCCCCCGACGACGATGCCGCCACAGCCGGTCCTGTCGCCGACGGTCGCCGCCGGACGGCCGTTGATGAACACGTCGGGCGAGCCTTCGACGATCGCGCCCTCACCAGCCGCCGCGTCACCCTTGCGGGCGGCCGATACTCCGCCAATCGATGTGTTGCCGCTGCCGCCGGTGACCACGCCGGGTAGCTCGCTCGGGCGGTCCTGCGCGGCCGCGCCGAGAGCGAAGGCGCAGATGAGAAATTGAGTGATGCTCACGAAATACCAAGTGCGCATGACGAACTCCAACCGCGAGGGCGGCCCCCGAAACTGACTGGTCCCAAACCTATTCAGCAGGGGAATAAAGGATAGCTTGTGGCGGAAAATACCATTCCGCGGCTAACGGAAGCATTTCAAGACAATCTGCCGATGCCGCGTGCGTCGCTGAACCTACGGGCTCAAGCGGACGGCAGGTATTTGCGGAACCACGCAGCGGTTTCCGTCATGACCTGGCCGAACGCCGGCTCGACATAGACCTCGTAGTGGCCAAAGCCGCGCAAGGTGACCAGTTTCTTGGGCTCGCCCGCCTTGGCGAACAGGGCCTCCGATTCTTCGGGCGGGACCAGCCGGTCGTCGTCCGTGGTGATGAAGAGGATCGGGCGGGGCGCGATTTTGTCGACGACCCATTCGGGATGGAAGCCCAGCGTGTCGTCGATGAATTCGAGCGGCAGCTCGTTGACGGCGGCGGGATTGGCGCGACGCGCAGCCGCGGCCAGCTCGGCGGACTGGCGATCGGGCAGCAGGATCTGTGAGCGGTCGGCCATCGCCGACTGGCCGTCGAGGACCCGCTTCTCCCGATCGGCCCTGGTGCGGGCCAGAAGGTCGTGCCATTCGTCCGGCCGGCGCACGCTGCGCATCCACCGGCCCCCGTGTCCCACCCCTACTACGCTGACGATGCACTTGACCCTGGGATCGACTGCGCCGACCCAAACGACAGTGGCGCCGCCATAGCTCGTGCCGTAGATCCCCAGGCGATCCGGATCGACCTGCGGCTGCAGGCCGAGGAAGGTGAGGGCTGCCTGCACGTCAGCCGCCCGTCCGTAGGGCGCTAAGCGGCTGCGCGGCCCCTCGCTTGCGCCCCAACCCTTGTAGTCGAAGGTGAGCACGACGTAGCCGGCTTCGTTGAGGACCCGGGCGTTGTCGGGCAGGTAGAGGTCCTTGACGCCGGTGTAACCGTGGCACAGCACGATGCCCGCGCGCCGATCTGCAGGGCGCAAACCCTCCGGCAGGTAGAGATCGCCGGATAGTTTGCACCCCTCGCTGTAGAACGTGACCGCTTGTTTCATATCTTCGGGTCCATGCTGCGCTGATCAGCGGGCAAGCGCCGGCCGAGGCGCCTTGGCTCCTTTGAATGCAGGCATCACCTCTTTGGCAAACCGCTCCAGCTGCTCCAAGGCGGCCTTCTCCGGCACCCCGACCGACAGGCTGACCGAGACGCGGTCGAGCGCGGGGTACTTCTTCTCGAGCGCCTTGATGTGCTCGATCAGGTCGTCGGCATTGCCGCACAGGAAGCCGCCGGCCTTCACCGCGTCCTCGATGCGCGGCAGCTTGGCGGTCGGCGCGCGCTTGGGATCGCGCATGATCTCGATCTGCTCCTCGGTGATGGCGCGCACGAGGCGCAGCTCACCGAACATCTTCATGTTCTCCTCGTAATACTTCGCCGCCTCCTTCATGCCCTGCTCGCGGCTGTCGGCCATGTAGAAGTGGAAGCCGAAGCACAGGCGCTCGCCGAGCTCGATCTCCTTGCCGAGCCTGGCGTGCGCCGCCTGCCAGTCGACCACGACCTTGTGCATGGCGCCGCCCTCGGCCGAGCCTCCTCCCACCATGCCCTGGATGCCGTGCTTGGCCATGAACTCGAGCGCGCGCGGCGAGCCGCTTTGGATCGGCTGCCAGCATTCGACCGGCAGCTTGAAGGGCCGCGGCACCAGCGTCAGCTCCTCGAGTGTGTAGCCTCGATAGGGCACCTCGGGCGGCAGCGTGTAGTGCTTGCCCTTATGAGAGAAGCTTTCGCTGTTGAAAGCCTTGAAGATGATATCGACCTGCTCCTCGAACAGCAGGCGGTTGGCCTCCTGATCGCGCAGCGGCGAGCCGAAGGTCTCGACCTCGCGCGTATGGTAGCCGCGGCCGACGCCGAACACGACGCGGCCGCCCGTGAGGATGTCGGCTAGCGCGTAGTCCTCGGCCAATCGCAGCGGGTGC
>VBAB01000775.1 GCA_005888525.1 Alphaproteobacteria bacterium | reverse complement strand
GATCTCGACGGTCTTCCCGTTCATGCCTGTGTTCAACAACCTCGTGGTTTTCGACCAGACCAAGCTCGAGTCCTCTCTCGACACCATCGTGCCGGACCTGGCGCTGAGCTGGGCCTGGGACGCGCCCAAGACGCGCCTGACCTTCAAGCTCGCCGAGGGCGTCAAGTGGCACGACGGCAAGCCGTTCACGGCCAAGGACGTCAAGTGCACGTTCGATCTGGTCGCCGGGCTGGTCGACTCCGAGGACTTCCGCAAGAACCCCCGCAGGGTCTGGTATCACAACGTCGAGGCGATCACGACGAGCGGCGACCACGAAGTCTCCTTCCAGCTCAAGTCGGCGCAGCCCTCCTTCCTGGCCCTGCTCGCCTCCGGCTACTCCCCGATCTATCCCTGCCATGTGTCGCAGCGCGAAATGCGCGCCAAGCCGGTCGGCACCGGTCCGTTCAAGGTCGCCGAGTTCAAGCGCAGCGTGTCGGTCTCGCTGGCGCGCAATCCGGACTACTGGAAGAAGGGGTTGCCTTTGCTCAATGGCATCGAATACCAGGTGATCGACAACCGCTCGACCCGGGTGCTGGCTTTCATAGCCGGCGAGATCGATCTGACGTTCGTATCCGATATCACGGTCGCAGGGCTCAAGGACGTCACATCCCAGGCCCCGAATGCCAAATGCCAGTTCGTGCCGTCGAACAACACGATCAACATGATCGTCAATGCGGGTGCGCCGCCGTTCGACAAGCTCGAGCTCAGAAGGGCCATGGCGCTCGCCCTCGACCGGGGCGCTTTCAACACCATCCTGGCCGAAGGCAAGTCCATGATCGGCGCGGTGATGCTGCCGGGCCCCGAGGGCAAGTGGAGCATGCCGGACGGCGAGCTTGCCAAGATTCCAGGCTACGATCCCGACCTCGCCAAGAACCAAGCCGAAGCCCTGCGGATCATGGAGGGGCTCGGCTACAGCGCGGCCAATCCGCTGAAGGTGAAGGTGTCGACGCGCAACATCCCGCTTTATCGCGATCCCGCCGTGATCTTCATCGACCAGATGAAGAAGATCCATATCGAGGCCGAGCTCGACGTCGTCGACTCGACCATCTGGCACGCCAAGGTGCAGCGCAAGGACTACGCCATCGGCCTCAACACCACCGGTGTCGGCGTCGACGATCCGGACGTGAACCTCGTCGAGAACTACACCTGCAAGTCGGATCGCAACTACACCGGCTATTGCAACGAGGAGGTGGACAAGCTGATCTTCGCCCAGTCCCGCGAGGTCGATCCGGAAAAGCGCCGGCAGATCCTGTGGGAGGCGGAGCGCAAGATCGCCGCCGATGTGGCCCGCCCGATCATCCTGCACAACCGCGCGGCCACCTGCTGGCAGCCGTACGTGAGGGGCGTCACCAGCCACAACAACTCGCTCTACAACAGCTGGCGCATGGAGAATGCCTGGCTCGACAAGTAGTGTTCTTGCAACTGCGGCCGGCTTTGCGGCTTCAGTGCGCCGACCGCGACCGCAGCTCCTCGAGGAGAGGACGGCATGACCGCGACGAAGCGCCAGATGCATCTGGCCGTGTTCTGGCTCGGCACCGGCAATCACTCCGCGGGCTGGCGGATGGAGGGGGCGGCCGACAGCCATTGCAGCTGGCCGATCGTGGAGGCCGGTGCACGCATCGCCGAGCGAGGCAAGTTCGACCTGTTCTTCATCTCCGACAGTCTCGCGTCCTCTCTGGACGACCATCCCTCGTTCCAGACTCGCTTCGAGCCGACGACGACCGTCGCAGCCCTGAGCATCTCGACGCGTCGCGTCGGCCTCGGCGCCACTGTCTCGACGAGCTTCAGCGAGCCCTTTGCCGTCGCGCGCACGTTCCAGTCGCTGCAGCACTTGAGCCACGGGCGCGTCGCCTGGAACGTCGTCACCAGCAGCTCCGACAAAGCCGCGCTCAACTTCAGCATGGAGCGCCATTACGAGCACGACAAGCGCTACGAGATCGCCAGCGAGTT
>VBAB01000774.1 GCA_005888525.1 Alphaproteobacteria bacterium | reverse complement strand
GTCTCCGAGCGCGGCAAGATCGTACCGAGCCGCATCACGGCGGTCTCGGCCAAGAAGCAGCGCGAACTCGCCAAAGCGATCAAACGGTCGCGATTCATCGGGCTCTTGCCTTACGTGATCAAGTAGCGGGATGCCGGGCGCGAGCTCGGCTCCTTTTGTCGAAAGGTTGGGACCAGGACGCTCGATCGGCGGCCGCGTCTCTAACCGCCGCGGCGGGACAGCTCGAGACATGCCAGTCGGTTTTCTCATCGGTCTCGGCGGAGGCTTGGCGTCCGCGCTGCTGTTTTACTCGGCGGCGCGCGGCTCGCCGTTCCTCGGCACCATGCTCTTGCTGCTCACGCCGCTCCCCTCGCTTCTTGCCGGGCTCGGATGGGGTTGGCTGCCGGCGGCGGCCGGCGCCCTTGCCGGCACGCTCGTCATGGCGGTCGCGGCCAGCGTGCCGTTCGCGGCCGGCTATTTCCTGGCGCTGGGGCTGCCCGTGGCGCTGATCCCCTATCTTGCGTATCTGAGCCGGCCGCAGCCCCAAGACCCCACCAAGCGCGAGTGGTATCCCGCGGGCCGGCTGCTTGCCGCCGTATCGCTCTATGGCGGCGCGCTGCCCGTACTCGTCCTGCCGTTGATCGGCGGCAGCTACGATGCCTTGCGGACCCCCATGGGCGAGTTCTTCCGCCATCTCTCGGCGCGCGCTCCCGAACTCGGCTTGAGGTCGCTCGGCGACAAGCAGATCGAGGCCCTGGCTGAATTCGTCGTCTCTGCCCTGCCGGCCGCGCTGGCAGCCTATTGGGTGGCCATCTTCACGCTCAACCTCTATCTCGGTGGTCGCATCGCGCGAGCCTCGGGCCGACTCGGGCGCGACTGGCCGGACCTGCCGGTCATGGCCTATCCACCCGGCTTTCCCCTGCTCGCCGCGCTTGCAGTTGCAGCATCCTTCGCACCGGGCACGATCGGGGTGGCCGGGACCAGCTTCAGCGGCGCCCTGCTCTTCGCCTACCTGATCGCCGGGCTCGCCCTCATGCACTGCCTCGCCAGAGGTCGTGGACCCTGGATCTTGTGGTTCGTCTACGCTGCACTCCTTCTCTTCGGACCCTACACGGCGCTCGCGCTGACCGTCGCCGGGCTGCTCGAGCCGGTACTCAAGCTCGGGCGTCGCTTCGGCGCATCGCCCCCCGCAACCTGAACCTCTCGAAAGCAACGGAGCACCAGCATGCAGATCATTCTTTTGGAGCGCATCGGCCGCCTGGGCCAGATGGGCGACGTGGTCAACGTCAAGAACGGCTATGCGCGCAACTTCCTGCTGCCGCAGAAGAAGGCCTTGCGGGCCACGCCGGAGAACCTGGCGCGCTTCGAGAAGGATCGCTCGCAGCTGGAGGCACGCGACCTGGAGCTCAAGAAGGAGGCGGAAGCCGTCGCCGCCAAGCTCACCGGCAAGACCTTCCTCGCCATCCGGCAGGCAGGCGACACAGGCCAGCTCTACGGCTCCGTGACACCGCGCGACATCGCCGAGCTGGTGACCGCGGGGGGCTTCACCGTCGACCGTCGCCAGATCGTTCTAGACAAGCCCATGAAGACGCTGGGACTACATCCCACCCGCGTCGCCCTGCA
>VBAB01000773.1 GCA_005888525.1 Alphaproteobacteria bacterium | reverse complement strand
GGCACGGTGCGAACGACGGCGCGCGTTTTTGCGGCAGGCGAGGCTGGCGCGGCCGTGGTCGGCGTGTCGGCGGCGGCCGGCGTCGCCTTGCCCTTCAAGTCCCTCTCGGCCGCGCGCCATTTCTGAACGTTGGCGTTGTGCTCCTTCAGCGTCTCCGCGAACACGTGGCCGCCGGACCCATCGGCGACGAAGTAAAGCTCCTTGGTATCTCGCGGATTGAGGCTGGCCTCGATGGCGGCGCGGCCCGGGTTGCAGATCGGCGTCGGCGGCAGCCCGTCGATCTGATAGGTGTTGTGCGACGTCTTCTGGGTAATCTCGTTCTTCTGGATCGGCCGGCTCCACGCGGACTTGCCGCCGCTGAGCCCGTACAGGATGGTGGGATCCGACTGCAGTCGCATGTTCAGCTTCAGCCGGTTCACGAACACGGCCGCCACGCGATCGCGCTCGTCGCTGCGCCCGGTCTCCTTCTCCACGATCGAGGCCAGCACGAGGGCCTCCTCCAGCGACTTGAGGGGCAAGTCCTTCTTGCGCTGCGCCCAGGCCTTCTCCAGGACTTTGCGGGCTTCCGCCTGCATGCGATCGACAATGGCCTGACGGGGGGCGCCGCGCTCGACGATGAAAGTCTCCGGCAGCAGCGATCCCTCCGGCGGCACCGTCTCGAGCTCCCCTGAAAGGTTGGCGTCCGCCTTCAGCCGCTCGATGATCTGATGGCTGGTAAGGCCCTCCGGGACCGTCACCCGGTAGGACATGGTCTTGCCTTCGGAGAGCAGGTCGATCACCTGGCGAATGCTGGCGTTCTGCTTCACCGCGTAGTCGCCGGCCTTGAGTTGGACCGGCTTGCCGCCCTCCATCGTCGCCGCCAGCTTGCTCCAGAGATATCCGGCGATGAACAGACGCCGATCGCCGATGATGCCCTCGCGCTCCAGCCGCGAGGCGATCTCGTGCGTGCCCTCGCCCTTCGGGATCACCACCGTCTTGCCCTTCTCCAGCGGTCCCGGCGCATCGACCTGAGCGTCGAACACATAGGCGATGGCACCCACCACGAGCATCAGCAACAAGACGAAGGTCAACAGGCCGTTGAGGAAGCGCACGAATGGGCTGGAGCGCCGCGGCTCGCGGTCACCCCCTCGGCGGCGCGGCCTGGTCGGCGGGCGGGTGGGCTCGAGGCGCTCGGAAGGGCTGCGCGCCAGCGTGCCACCCGTGCGGGGGACGTACGGATCCATACGCTGGTCCGCCGGCTGGCGGGTTCTCATGGTCGGCTCCTGAGAGGCGCACGCTGCGCCTTCGAGCTGTGCCGCGCACCGTTCTTACACCGGCTGTCGATTCGGAACCGAGGCTCGAAGGTAAATGTGGCGAAAGGACGATGCCTTGCAATGGACGGGGGGTTGTTCTTGCTGTCATCCCGGTCGGAGCGCGTCAGCGCGCAGAGCCGGGACCCAGAGCGACAATCTGGACGTTGTCCTCTTGGCTCCTGGGTCCCGGATATTCGCCGTCGCGAATTCCGGGATGACAGGTGGGTGCTCACGCCGCGAGCCGCCGCAGCACCAGCGACGCGTTGGTGCCCCCGAAGCCGAACGAGTTGGAGAGTGCGGTGTCGATCTGGCGCTTCTGCGCCTTGTGCGGCACGAGATCGATGGCGGTCTCGACGGAAGGGTTGTCGAGGTTGAGCGTCGGCGGCGCGATGTTGTCACGTATCGCCAGCACCGAGTAGATCGCCTCCACGGCCCCTGCCGCACCCAGCAGGTGCCCGACAGCCGACTTGGTGGAGGACATGGCGAGCTTGCCGGCGGCGTTGCCGAACAGCCGCTCGACGGCGGCGAGCTCGATCTCGTCGCCCATGGTCGAGGTACCGTCGCTTGAGCGCCATGCGCATGCTGCGATAGGCGCCGTCGCCGTCTGCTGCCGGCGCGGTGATGTGGAAGGCGTCGCCGGAAAGGCCGTAGCCGACCACCTCGGCATAAATGCGCGCCCCGCGCGCTCTCGCATACTCGAGGGCTTCCAGCACGACGATGCCGGCGCCCTCGCCGATGACGAAGCCGTCGCGGTCCCGGTCGTAGGGTCGCGAAGCCTGGGTGGGCCGGTCGTTGAACGCGGTGGCGAGCGCCTTGCAGGCGGCGAACCCGGCCACGCCAATGCGGCTGATGGGGCTTTCGGCGCCACCGGCCACCATCACGTCGGCATCGTCCATGGAGATGAGGCGCGAGGCATCGCCGATGGCGTGCGCTCCGGTCGAGCAGGCGGTGACGACGGCGTGATTGGGGCCCTTGAGGCCATGCCGGATGGAGACGTAGCCCGAGGCCAGGTTGATCAGCCTCCCGGGAATGAAGAACGGGCTTACCCGCCGCGGCCCTCTCTCGTTCAACAGCAGCGCGGTCTCGGCGATGCCGGTCAGCCCGCCGATGCCGGAGCCGATCATGACTCCGGTGCGCTCCTGCTTCTCCTGCGTGTCGGCCTTCCAGCCCGCATCCTCGATGGCCTGCTGCGCGGCGGCCATGCCGTAGATGATGAAGTCGTCGACCTTGCGCTGCTCCTTGGGCTCCATCCATTCGTCGGGATTGAACTTGCCCTCGCCGAGCGGGCCGCGGGGAACGAAGCAGCCGATCTGGCAGGACAGGTCGTCGACGGGGAACTCCTCGATCCGGCGCGCCCCGCTTTGGCCGGCGATCAGCCGCGACCAGCTCGCATCAACGCCGCACCCGAGCGGCGTAACGAGGCCGAGCCCGGTGATGACGACGCGTCGCAACATGTCGGGATCCTGAACCGTTCTCCGCCTCAACGATCAGCGTCACCGCCTGGCCGGTCTGCGCACCGGTTGCCAGGTGACGCTTGCCGGTCGCTGCCGGCGTCA